>JBIIHD010000061.1:0-6586 GCA_044236095.1 Crocinitomicaceae bacterium
AATTCCAATCCAATTACACGAATTCAAAACTTTAGCAAAGTATTCAGGATATCCATTTTTCCACCAACCCACACGTGTTTTATCTGGATAATAAACACCTCCCACGTAACTCCCTTGTAAAGAAGAACCAGAATACTTTTCTTCAAAATTTGCACGTTGACCAAATCCACCATTACCAATGCTAAATATACTTTCGGCTTGTTTTTGTTTGGATGGATCGAATCCATTCTCAATAATTTTCCAATCGTCTATTTCAAACAAATTATGCATACTCCTCTAGACTAAATTCATTTAAATCAAGTAAATAACTATCAACAAAATCAATTAGGGTAGGATTGCCAACACCAATCGCTGTAAATCCTCCCTCTTTTGCGGCTTGGACGCCACTTTTTGCATCTTCAAACACAATACATTCAAACGGTTCTAATCCCATTTGTTGAGCTCCCTTAAGGAACACTTCGGGATGTGGCTTCGGAAAAGAAACATCATTTCCATCTACAATCACCGAAAAATAGGAGTCAATCTGAAGTTTCGATAAAATAAATCGTGCATTTTTACTGGATGATCCAACCGCACATTTAATTCCATGAAGTTGTGCGTTTTTCAATACGCTTAGAACACCTGGTAACAAATTAGATTGATTGATATCAGCAATTGAATTCAGATAATATTCATTTTTTTTGGTAAGTAGCTCATTGAAGGTTTCATCAGAAATAGATTTATTTCCCAATTCAAGAATTTTCTTCATTGAATCTACTCGACTAATTCCTTTTAATTGTTCATTATCTTCTTCATTGAATGGAATTCCTAATATTTCAGCCGTATTTTTCCATGCAATAAAGTGATTATGTTCAGTTGTAACCAACACACCATCCAAATCGAAAATAAGACCTTTAATTTTCATTTTTAATTGTAAAATTCAATATTCCTGCTAGTATCATTAATCCGCCTCCAAGCATAAGTGCGTAGGCAGCATTTCCTCCAAAAAGATGTTTAACAATAGGCCCTGAAAATAAAGCGCTTACAATTTGTGGTAAGGTGATGAAGAAATTGAAAATCCCCATGAAAACTCCCATTTTTGCCGCAGGAATCACACCTGACAACATGGAATAGGGCATTGCTAGAATACTGGCCCAAGCAATACCGATAAAAATCATAGGTAAAATCATTGCATTTTTATCGGGCATGAAGTACATCAAAATTAATCCTATTCCTCCCATTACTAATGAAACCATGTGGGTTCTAGATTTACCTATTTTTAACGCTATTATTGGAATTAATAAAGCAAAAATGGCAGAGATACCGTTGTAAATCCCAAATAATATTCCGACCCAATCTCCTAAGTTTTCACTCAAGGCTAATTGACTCAGAGCGACTTTATCTGTAGGATTAACCTTTAAAATTTCTTTTAGTGAATCAATGGATGGTAACCCATAAGTGTGTTCCCTTAATGCTGTTGTGGTATATACCCACATGCAAAACAACCCAAACCAAGAAAAAAACTGAATTAATCCTAATTTCCACATAGTCATGGGAATTGAAAATTTTTCATTTGATTTTTCAGGCTCTATGATACCCATATCAATTCGTTCTTGCGGCGAATATTCCTTAGTTTTAAAAATTGTCCAAAGAATTGCTGCCATAAAAACAACTGCTCCAATGTAAAATGAATAAACTACGTTAGGCTGCACCTTAACATTGGGTAGATTATTTGGAACGCCAAACCAATTCGCAAGAATCCATGGCAAAAACGAACCAACAACAGCACCCACTCCAATTAAGGCAGTTTGTATTGAAAAACCAATTGTGCTTTGACTTTCCGGTAAATTATCAGCTACTAAAGCACGAAAAGGTTCCATCGAAATATTAAAGGATGTATCCATCAACATTAAAAACCCTGCACCAACTAATAAAGCTGGAAAGACACTTGTATACTTATCTGCGTTTGGCAGTAAAACTAATGCGGTACAAGCCAAAATTGCACCTCCTAAAAAGAAGGGGCGTCTTCTACCCAATGTTTTTGACCATGTTCGATCACTCCAATAACCAATAATGGGTTGTACAATCATACCTGTTAAAGGAGCAACAAGCCAAAACCAAGATAGACTTTCTACATTAGCGCCAAAATCTGTAAGAATCCTACTTGCATTTCCATTTTGCAGAGCAAATCCCATCTGGATTCCCATGAATCCAAAGCTCATATTCCATATTTGCCAAAAAGAAAGTGTTGGTTTAGTTTTTTGCATGGCTATCAGATTTATTTATACAAAATTTGATATTCCCAAGACTTTAATTTGCCTTTAGTTAGTCCTTTTTTAATCTTTACTTTACTTCCCGAGAGATATTTTTTATAATCACCCGATAGTGAAGAAAGATTAACAGTGAAAGTTTGTTTCTCAGAGGTTAAATTTAAAATTATCACTACTGAATTTGAATCTTTTTTACGTTCACAAATCAGTACGTTCGGATTATCCGTTTTAACAAAGGTTGGAAAACTTCCATAAGCCCCATTCCAAAGCGCAGGATTTTGTTTTTTAAATGCAAAAAGAGCGGTATAAAATTTTTCTTTATCGTAATTACTCCAATCGATCTCGTCTTTTTCAAAAAACTTCAGTCGGCGATTAAAAGAAGACTCTTGTCCATTGTATATCAAGGGCATTCCGTAAATTGTCGCTGCAAAAACAGCAAATGCTTCAACACCACCACCAAGTCTTTCAAATTCAGTTCCGTTCCATGAGTTTTCATCGTGATTAGACGTAAAATTCAAGCGATAAGCATCTTTTGGGAAACGTTTGTTTTCTCTTTCAAAATAAGCTATTACTGAATCTGCGTTCATTGTTCCCTTTGCTATTTTATTCATGACATGGTGTAATTCCCAAGCATACGTTACATCAAACGCTTCAGTATGTAATTTCTCTCCTTCATCTTCAGCCAACATAAAAACGGGCTTCACTTTATCCAATTCTTTTCGTGCATCATTCCAGAAATCCAGAGGTACCCAACCAGCAACGTCACATCTGTACCCGTCAATATTTGTCTCAGAAACCCAGAATTTCATGGCATCAATCATCGCTTTTCGCATTTCTTTGTTGTCGTAGTTCAAATCAGCAACATCCCACCAATCTGTTCCTAGCGTTGGTTGTAGATTACCTGCTGAATCAAGCGTGTACCAATCCTTATGTCCTTGATCTACCCACACATTGTCTGGCGAAGAATGATTTGCTACCCAGTCAATAATAATTTTCATATCTAAATCATGAACTGATTTTACCAGTTTCTTGAAATCATCCATTGAACCAAATTCTGGGTTTACGGCTTTGTAGTCTTTAACAGCATAGTAACTTCCCAAGGAGCCTTTTCTATTTTTAATACCTATCGGATGAATCGGCATTAACCAAACCACATCCACCCCCATTTTTTTCAAACGTGGAAGATGAGAAATAATGGCGTTGAACGTTCCTTCTTTAGAAAACTGACGAACATTTAACTCGTACATGGTTGCATCTTTGCTCCATTCGGGAGTTTTTTTCTGTGAAAATGCAAAGAACCCACTTGTGATAAGTGTTAGAAGAAACAATCCACCTTTTAAATCAATTTTTGATTTTATTTTTAAGTCAAACATGTCTGTATTTATTGAATTAGTTCGGTTAAAAAAATGAAAAATCAATTTGTATAAATGTAAAAACAAATACTTGAAATTGAAGCTTTCGTAAAAGTAAAATTAATGAATTAATAACAATGTGTCAAAGGTACACTATGTAATTTTCGATTTTTTTTTTAATTTCGGGCATGATTGAACAAAGCCAAAGAAATTTAAACAATGGAATTTCAGCAGACTGTGTTATTTTCGGCTTTGACTTTGAAAAAATTCAGGTTCTGCTAATTGAAAGAGAATCAAGCGATTCGAAAAAACCAGAATATGCATTACCAGGAGATTTGATTTATGATGATGAAAACTTAGATCAAGCAGCTGAGCGCGTTTTGAAAGAATTAACTGGATTAACTGATATCTTTTTGGAACAATTAGGTGCTTTTGGTGATCCAAATCGTTTGAATAAAGACGCCGACAGAAAATGGCTTCAATCGGTTCGATCTAATCCTGATGTGCGAGTAATTACAGTTGCTTATTTTGCCCTCGTAAATCTTCGTTCATTCAACCCTAGACCATCTCATTTTGCCAGATCAGTTGTTTGGAAACCGTTGAATGAAATAAAAGAATTGGCTTTTGACCACTTAGACATTCTTCAAGCTGCAAAAAAAAGGTTAAAAATCAATTTGGATCTTCGTCCCATCGGATTCAATTTATTACCTGAAAAATTTACCCTCACGCAACTTCATAAATTGTATGAAGCTATTCAAGGAAGGGATTTAGATAAAAGAAACTTCAGAAGAAAAATGGCTAAGTTAAAAATCGTAGAGCGTTTAAATGATAAACAAAAAGGCGTTCCTCATAAGCCTTCTAACTACTATTGTTTCAATCTAGTTAATTACACTAAACTTGTTGAGGAGGGATTCAATAATTTTGGCTTTTAAACAAAAAAGGAAGCTGAATTTCTTCAAACTTCCTTTCATCAATCAACGCCAGTTTTTATCAATAACCAGGGTTTTGTGTAAGGTTAGGATTTAATATTAAATCAGCATTAGGAATAGGATAAAGATCTCTGAAGGCTTCAAGTGCGACGCCATCAACCTCTCCGCCTTTGAAAGACCACAAATAATCACCACTTGTAAATTTCCCAAAACGAATCAAGTCTGTTCTTCTAGTAGCCTCCCAACTTAATTCTCTCGCTCTTTCATCCAAAATGTTATCCAAGTTCAAAGAAGAAAAGTTGAAAGCACTGGTATTGTATGCTCGAGTCCGGATTAAATTTACATATTGTAAAGCGGTTACTTGGTCTCCCGTTCTGAATGCAGCCTCAGCCAACATAAGATAAACATCAGCCAATCGAAACATTGGAAAATCAATATCTACATGTGCTGAATTTGCATTATTTGAACCGTTTATTCCCGCCTTGGTCTTATTTTTAAATTTCGGAAAAGCATATCCTTGATTAAATAAAGCTAGATTCGAAATATTAAGCTGTTGACCGTTTCTGTAGAACATATATCGAGAATCAACGATGGAATCGGTGAATTTTGAGACAAATTGTGGTGTAACTCGTAATCCCCCCCACTTTCCATTAACTCCATAATCAGCGGCATTCATTGTGCCTCCAAGAGCCCCACAAACCAAATATGTAGTTCCACCCCAAGTTTGGGCATAAAGTCCATCATAAACAACAGGGAAAATAATTTCAGGCGACGTGTGATTATCTGCAAGGAAAATATCTTGATAAACGTCGTCTAATTGATATGCACCTGAATTTATTACTTTTTCGCAATACGTTTTACAATCAGTATATCGGGCGGATCCAGTATAAACCTCAGCGTTGAGATACATTTTAGCTAATAGTGTTTGAGCTGCCGATTGAGTAGCTCTTCCGTATGGTGCGGCACCAGGCGCTAATAATTCATTTTCAATTGCCTTTAGCTCTCCCTCTACATAATTGAACAATGCTGTTCTTTCTATTCGCTCAGGCTGAAATGCTCCAACACGATCATTTTCATCAACGAAAGGGACGTTTCCAAATAAATCGATGGCATGGTAATAACTTAATGCTCTCAAGAATCTGGCTTCACTTCTGTACGTTCTAATTTTTTCCTTGTCGGCCTCTGAGAATCCACGCTCATTTAATTTTTCGTCTCTCGCTTGCCAAATAAACTCATTACACAATGCTATTTGATAATAAATTCGGTAATACATTCCTTTTATCCAACCATCATCGGCTGTCCATTCACTTTTGTTCATTGCAGGAATTCCGGGATCTGACCAACCACAAACGGCCTCATCGGTTGGTAATTCTTGAAGATTCCATAATACACGGATATAAGCCGAAAATCCCTCATCGATACCAGCGATATCACCAGCTCCTGCCGGACCTTGAATTCCCGTCATAGATAAACCTGAGTATAATTTGGCCAATACATTGATATAATTATTCGGATCACTGTAAACCTTTTCGGCATTTAAGCCATATTTTGGGGATTGATTCAATTGCTTTTTACATGATGCAAAAAACAAGAGTGAAACAATAAATAAAAGCCCAAATGATAAAATTCCTTTTCTCATAATGCTAAAGATTAAAAATCAAATGATAAATTCAATGAATAAACTCGAGGTCTAGGATAAATATTATTATCAATTCCTCCACCGATTTCAGGATCAAGGCCCGAATAATTAGTTAATACGAACACATTGTTGATTACCAATGTTGCATTCAATCCTACTTTGTTATTAAATGCTTTAAGTTTCCCGAAATTATATCCAACGTTAAAATAATCTAATCTCAAAAAGTCAGCTCTTTCAAGGTAATGATCACTCAACAATTGATTAGTAGCAATTTTTTGAATTTCATCCTCATAATATAATGAACTGATATTATTCAAATATCCTTGAGTTCCATTAACTGATTGAAAAGTTCCAGAGTTAGAATGTATATTATTGTAGATGTATCCGCCTACTTCACTTCGCATGGACATACCAAAT
>JBIIHD010000062.1:0-6460 GCA_044236095.1 Crocinitomicaceae bacterium
TATATACATACACTCATTGGTGTTCCCCCAACAAAAGGTGCTGTTTGAGAACCTAATACATAACCCGGATTTATGGTGATTGAGTCTCCCATAACTAAATCAGATGATAAAACATGTGCGGTTTTATTCCCTAATAAATCTAATCCAAAAAATGTATTATTGAATTTAGAGGAAATATAAATGGTATCTCCTGTTGTTAAATTTAGCGGACCATAATTTATAATTCTAAACTCCGTTTGTATTGTGTCTTGAGAAGAAATCTCACCGTTTGTATAATTGTTGTAATGCACAGCTAAATCAATTGTTGCATTAGGGTTATAAGTCACACAACTAATATTATTACTTGCATTATTATCTAAAGGGAATGAAGGAGTTATCATATCTACAGAAGCAATACCTTTACCCCATACTACATAACAAACATTTAATGTTGTATCTCCAGGGAAGAAGAATAAAGTTTGTGAAGCTAGAATAAAACCTGAGCCTAATTGCAGCGTATCATTAACATTTAAATTACTAGTTAGCACAACTGGCGTTTTATCCCCTATAAGGTTTGTCCCAAAGTACATCCCATTTAACTTAGCGGAAACATATATTGTGTCACCCGCATTAAACGTTTGAGGCCCATTGTTTTTTATAGTGAAATTTGTTTTTATTGTATCATTTGTAATCATTGAACCGTTTGGATAATGATTAAGGCTAATAGAAAAGTCATTTTGCCCTTGACAAACATTCGTTGTTATTAGATAACAAAATGTTAGTATTAAATATGTATATATTTTCATTTTTTTAAATTATTGTTTTTGCGTTTTTGATTGGGTAAACACAACTGACCCATTGAAAAAGTAAAGTATATATCCTTACACCAATCTATAAAAGGACTGGTGCAGTATAAAACTGTTAGTAAGTTTGTTTTGTCAAAACAAACTTACTAAGTCAAAAAGTTCTTGGGTGGACGGAAAATGTCAGTGATGAATGATGACGAATAAAAATCACAGTCGTAATTGGCTAATGCTTTATTTTCATAAAACAAGGTCGCTTTTAAAAAGTCAAACGGGGGTCGAGTTTGGCAATATAAAACCTCTACCTTTTCTTTCAAATTCGGAGGTGTCTGTTTTTGCTCTTCTTGGTCAGCTTGCTCCAGTTGTTTTTTCAAGTGGCACTTTCCTTGGCAACAATTATTTTTAATTTCTTTTTTAACACAAAGCGTCTTGGCGATTTGATTTTGGTTGATTTTAAAGGAAACGACAATCCATATCTTGCTAAAAGGTTGCAAGAAAATGACTGTCGCTAATAATATGGCAAGTCCCTGTTTCAAATTGTCGGCAAATATAGCTATTGAAGTCTGTTTATTGGTGTCAAAATGATTTTTTTTGTCGTTGATTTTAGGTCGGTTGTTGTGTCGTCTTAAAATGGCATATAACTCGTAATACTCGGAACATTCTTTTGTCAACCTTCCATTCGGATTACATTATATTAAACGCCTTTTATCCAATTGAGTTGAATATTTTTTGCACTTACATGAGTACAAACTTAACTTCGTTGCAAATTTTTATATAATGTCTTTATCATCGGTTGGCTCTGCCTACTCATGAATTTACTCCAGTAAACCACTACAATAAAGTCAGAATTTTCTTGAGTAAACGATTCAATTTTCATTCGGGTTGATCAAAGAAAAGTTCGATTCGTTTAAAATTTTTATCCCATTTATTGTAGAGTGGCCTGTAAAAGAAAATTTTTGTTTCCAGAATGTTGATTTTATCAATTTCGTTTAGTTTATAAATTCTCCATCTATCTCCTTCTTTTTTATCAACTTTTTGAGATGTTTCACCGCTTAAAAACCATGCACGTAGTGCCCATTCACCTTCAATTAAATGATTTTTGAATTTATCGTATAATTCACCAATTAAGTATGGTTCAACAATTTTCAATTCATTATTGTAAATAAATGTCACCGCGTTATTTTTATTCATAGCTTCCTTTAATTTATCTACATTTTCCTTTTCTTTTTGTGTCATATTTTGATCTAATTTCGAAGTTCATTTAGATTGCTATAACGCTACAAATGAAGGCATTTGAATTTCTTTGACTATTAAGCTTGAAGCTTTTACAGTTTTATCTTGAAGGATATTTTCATTTCCTTATTTTCAAAAATAGTAAAGAAATGTTGATTTTCCAAGAAAAGAATGTTGATTTACGTGAATAATAAATGAAGTTTGAACACACCATTAGGCAATAAAAAGGTAGGTAAAGTGAGTGAAATTTTGAATAATATAACCTGGGATTTTCTATGTTTCTCTAGAATAACAATCAAATATTTCCCCGTAACCTCTAGAATTAATATATTCGTAGTCACGGAATGGAACGAATCCTATTTTCGTTTATCAGAATTAAAAACTTAAAAGCACTTTCATTTTAATTTTACTACATGAAATACATTATAATCAGCTTAGCATTTATTTTTATTGGTCAAGAATTTAGCGCTCAAACGTTTAATCCAGAAAAGTATTTAGGATATAAAATTGGAACTCGATTCACTCCACAACATACCGTTGTTTCTTATTTCAAAGCGCTCGAGGTTAATTTCCCCACTCAACTTAAAATTGAAAATTATGGAAAAACCAATGAGAATCGGGATTTGATCCTTGCATACATTGGTACGGCAGAAAACATAGCCAAATTAGACCAAATTAAAGCTGAACATAAAAAAGGCAGTAGTGCCGAACAAATTTCAATTATTTGGTTGAGTTATAACGTTCATGGAAATGAAGCATCAGGTACCGAAGCGGCCATGCAAACAGCATTTGACTTACTTACGAAACATTCATCCTATTTAAAAAATACGATTGTCATTATGGATCCCTGTTTAAATCCCGACGGAAGAGATCGATATGTCAATTGGTACAATCAATTCAAAACAAAAATTGCCAATGCAAATCCTTCAGCCGCGGAACACGACGAGCCTTGGCCAGGTGGAAGACCAAACCATTATTTCTTCGATCTAAACAGAGATTGGGCCTGGTTAACTCAAGTAGAATCGCAACAACGCATTAAAAAATACAACGAGTGGTTGCCTCACGTACACGTAGATTTCCACGAACAAGGAATAAACGAACCGTATTATTTTGCTCCGGCAGCAGAACCGTATCATGAAGTGATTACGGATTGGCAACGAGAATTCCAAAAAGGAATGGGAAAAAACAACGCCAAGTACTTTGACGAAAAAGGTTGGCAGTATTTCACTTCAAAAGAATTTGATTTGCTCTATCCAAGCTACGGTGATACCTATCCAACCTTTTGTGGGGCTATTGGAATGACCTACGAACAGGCTGGAAATGGAAGTGCAGGTTCTGCTGTTGTTACAAGAGATGGCGATACATTGACCTTGGAAGAACGCGTTGAACATCATGTTGTAACTGGGATTTCTACAATTGAATATTCTGCAAAAATGACTAATAAACTCATTCAAGAATACCAGAAGTTTGTCAAAGAAAGGAAATTTAAATTCAAGTCTTATGTTTTGGAAGGTAAGCTTGAGCAGCTGACCAAATTAGCAGAATTACTTACGAAACATGATATCAAGTATTCCTATTTGCCAATTGGCCAGAAAATCAAAGGCTATGAATTTGATACGCGTAAATCAGGAGCCATAACCACGGAAAATGTAAGTTTAGTGGTGAATTTAAATCAATTGAAAGGAATACTCGCGCATGTTTTATTGGAGCCCGAAACAAAAGTAGCTGATTCACTTACGTACGACATTACCTCATGGACTTTACCTTATGCTTATGGTTTGAAAGCGTATGGGTTAGAGAATGAGATGAGCGGTTCGGATTTTCAGCCTACTATGTCGCCTTCAGAGGAATTATCTTCAAGTGCTTATGCGTATTTGGTGCGTTGGGAAGGAATGAATTCTGTTCAATTTTTAAATCAAGCTTTAACAGAAGGAATAGTTGTCCGCAAGCATACCAAAGGATTTGAGCAGAGGAATGCCAAATATCCTACTGGATCATTGATTATACTAAAGTCTGAAAACAGTGCTGATGTGGCTCAAAAACTACAAAAATTAGCTAAATCATGTCTTATAAACATTTCTCAAACTATGAGCGGAATGGTAGATAAAGGAAGTGATTTTGGCTATTCGGATGTTGAAATAATCAATAATCCGAAAATCGCTCTTCTTGTGGGAGATCAAACAAATTCCTTAAATTCTGGTGAGATTTGGCATTTTTTGGAAAATGAAATGAATCTTCAAGTGACACTTATTTCAGCTAGTTCATTAAGCAACGCTGATTTGAATGAGTTTACCGTTCTTTTCGTTCCTGAAGGATACTACGAATCTAATTCTTCTATTTCATCTTGGGTTGAAGATGGAGGAAAAGTGATTTGTTTTGGATCCTCCATTGAAAGTTTAGGTCTTTCATTAGGACTCAGTTCAACTACAAATGATGAAGAGGAAAACAATGAGGAGGATGGAGGAAAGTCTCCTAAATCTAAAAAAGAGAAAAAGGAGGATGTTTCATTTGCGGATTCAGAAAGAATCAGTTTATCCACCAACGTAATTGGTGCCATTTATCGTTGTAAATTAGATCAAACACATCCTTTGTGTTATGGAATCGATAGTTATTATACCCTTCGTCAAAGTTCAGATTCGTACAATAAACTTGAAAATGGATTCACTCCGGTTAGTATTGCTAATTCTAATGATCATTTGAATGGTTTTGTAGGTTACAAAGCGAAGCCTTTGCAAGAAAATTCGATGGTAGCGGGAATCCAAAGTAAGGGGAGTGGGCAGGTAATTCTTTTTATTGATAATCCCCTTTTCCGAGGTTTCTGGGAAAATGGAAAAATGTTGGTAGCTAATGCTATTTATCAAGTAGATTGATTTTTTGCAAGACGTAGTAATTTTCATACTTTTGTGAAAAAATATAAAATGGGTATTACAAAAATTCGCTTTTCTTTTATTCTTTTTTCATTTATTTGGATTTCTATTACAGGATTTTCGCAAACGAGTAAGTTCTATGAAACTTCAGAAAAAATTGAGAACTTATTGAAGTATAAAGAAAAAAGTCCGAGCCAACTCCGAGTTCTTTTATCAGAATTGAAAAATTATTCATCTGGTAATGAAGCAAGTTACAATCAGTTAAAAATGCGTGTAAATAAATACTTGATGCCCATTGAGATAAAACTTGCTCGATCAGATGTTTATAATCGTAAATTTAAAGAAGCAGTGGATAAAATGAAGGAGATAAAGCTCAATTATTCCTATGATAAAGATATTGAAAAGTTGGAAAGCTATGTGGATCGCAAGTTATTTTTATATCACAAACGAACTATGTTGAATCACAAATCTTCTTGGTTTAGTTTAGAGCCCTCAATTTCTATGTACACCAGTGAAGTGAATTTAACGGATTTTACTCAGGTCGTGAATTTAAATCCGGTTTATGGTTTAGGTTTTTATGTAAAATTCAATAAGAATAAAAAGAATTCATCTGAGAAAAGAACTAGTTTTGCTTTTTCTCAAATCGGTTTAAAAGTTGATTATAAGGATGTTAATTACATCGTATTGAAAGATACATCCTCAACTTTTAATACAAGTCCTTACTTAAATTATCAATTAAGTTTTTTATATCGAAAAACACTCGGGTTAGATGCAGGAGTTGTTTCATATGTGAATAGCATGGGGAATGTTAAAAACAATTTTTCCGTGACCGGATCATTTTTTATTCCCATGGATTTCATGAGTATTGGTCTAAATGCTCGATTGATTAGTGATTTTACCTCAACTAAACCCCTATTTCAGTTAGGAGGAACACTGAAATTTAATATTGGAATTTATAAACCTTTTTCTTTCAGAGATCGGGAGGAGGTTAAGTCACAGGTTTTCAAGTTTAAGGAAGGTAAATGAAAATAGTCATATTTTTTCTATTTATTCTTTTTTCAAATTTATTTTTTGCTCAAAACTATACTAATTTAATAGAAAAAGAAAAATTTGGCAAGGTTTGGAATAAGTGTCAAAAAAGATTAAAAAAAGAACCTAATAGTGTTGAAGATTTATATTTTTCAGCTGTTGTTTTAAGTAAAGTTAATGCTACAAGTTTTTTTAATCCAAGTCAAGCACTCGTATTTTATAAAAATGCTCAATTAGAATATAATAAAGTTTTAGATAGTGACAGACTTTCCAAGTTGGATAAAATACCAATTAATCTGACATCTTTTAGAATTTTGGCTGATTCCATATGTTCCGGAGGTCTAAAAAATGCATTTGTTCAAAATACGGAAAATGCCTTCATTAGTTTTATTCAGACATTTACAATTGCAAATGAAAAACAACTTGAAACTGCGATAGGTGAGAGAAATCGTCTAGGATATTTGGAAGCAAAAACGCTTAATTCGATTGAGTCGTTTCAAATATTCATTGATAAGTACCCTGATGCAATAGAGGTGTCTAATGCAATTT
>JBIIHD010000063.1:0-6428 GCA_044236095.1 Crocinitomicaceae bacterium
AGATTGTTGCTCTGGAAGGAAGGTGGATACCGAAGATAGGGCAATTCGTTATCTCAATTGCTAAATTGGGTTATGGTTTACCTTTTCAGCAAATATTCTTTCATTACAAGATTTGCCCAAATTTGAAATTGAGTATCCGTTTTAATTTTACCCTATAACAAATTATGAAAAATCTGCTCCTGGATTATTTTTCGAATAAAACCTTTCTTGGGGAAATTTACCTTTAGACCAAACCCATTCTCCTATGAATTTTCTTTTACAAATTTCTGAAACATTATTATTATCAACGGAGATTATTGTTATTGTTTTATTTTTTTCATCGTATTGATATGTAAATTTTGATTGACAAGATTTTAATACTGAAGATCCACTACATGGCTTAGACCATATTTCACCATTTGTTTTATCAATAAATTTTATTACCCAGCATGGATCACATTCATAGCATTTCAACTCATCAGTTTCATCATAAAAATGATACTCCTTATTAAGATTCAAAGGACTTGAAATTTGATTTGAAACTTCACTTTTTGTATCGTTATTCAGTTCTGATTCGTTTTGATTTTTCTTGAAAACCATTTTAAAAATAGCAAAAAAGATAATCAAAGAAACTAAAAAAATTGTTATTGATTTCCAAGAAAATCCTTTTTTCTTTTCTGAATCAACGGCAACGTTTGATGCCTTAAGATTAAGTAAATCAACCTCTGACATAACAACACATTCACTAATTAATTTCATTAAATTTTGAAGATGATCATTGGCTTTAGTTACTTCGGATGACTTATCGAAAGATCCGAGTGTTCTTCGTACCTCGATATCTATTTTAGTTCTTTTTTCATTTACCGATGTTAAATTTATATCGATATATACGCCAAGACTTAGAAACTCCATCCCATGAAAAGAATAGTGATTAATTACCTCATTCTTCTGAAATAGCTTGTATTTTCTATTTTTATAAGGAATATATTCAATTGTATTTTTTATTTGCTCTAATGAAAAATCTATTTCAATTGTTTTTTTCGGATTTGGAATTACGCCATTCATAAATGAAATTTTATACTCATTTGTAATATTATGAATACAAATATAACAAATTTGTTATAATATAACGAATTCGTTATCTTTTTATAGTTATTACTTAGCGAAATTCCCACCGTGGAATTAAATGATCAATTAGTTAAACTTGGTTTAAAAGTGCGTGAAATTCGTTTATCGAAATCTTTGAGTCAAACTGATTTGGCATTTAAAATTGGTAAAGACCAACCTTCAATAAATAGATTAGAGAAAGGCAAAATAAACCCAAGTATATTATATCTGTTGGAAATTGCCAACGGTCTCGAAGTTCCAGTTAGTAAATTACTCGAGGAGTTTTAATAATGAAGTGAAAATAAAATTAGTCATCAAAATTATTGCACCCAACTTTTGATTATGATCCCAAAAACGATTCTCTTTTTAAATACAACCGCTTGTTTGAATGTTAGTTACCAACGCAAACAGTTTGTTTGGATTATCCTTGCGGGCGATGTGGATGAGAAAATTAATACATGTTATCCGAAGATAGAGTGACAGCTATAAGGTTCAATTTCAATTATTTCTCATTAGGGAGATAATGATATGATACCCTAGTTTTTTCATCACGGATTATTAATTCAGTAGTTGAAAGCTTAACGATATCATATTCAATATTAATGTTTCTTGTAACATTCATTAATACCAAAGACTCTTTTTCAAAAGCAAATCTCCATAAGCCGCTTATGCTTGATAGATTAGTTGAGATGTTATTTTGAAAAAGACTGGCTGTTTTTTCGAATGTACCATCTCGTTTTAGAATGAGGTTTTCGCTATATCCAGTCGAGTCAATGGGATTTCCACTAGCATCTGTGATTTGAAAAAGCAACCAATCATTACACAATCTTGCTTTTTTTGTAGATATTGAAGCGTCATCGCCTAAATCTAATTTAGTACATGAACTAAGTAATAAAGACATAAATAGAATAGACAAACTGGGGAAAATTAAACGTTTCATGGCAATTAGTTTTCCTTGCTAACGCAAATTAAAGTTGCCGTTACAAAAAATGTTTTAAAAAAATGAAATCGTGTGCCCAACGTTGAATTTACTTTTTAGTATACTGAAATAATGAAGTCCAAGTTATAGAATTTAACTATATTTATTTGTGTTTTTTCTTTGATTGCGCCATGTTAAGTGGTATGTTCCAAAATGGAACTAACCACTTTTTCTTCTAGTTCACCCAACTTAAAAATATTCGTCAAATGTTTGGAAATAGCAGGGCGTTGAGTACCATACAACTCAGCTATTTGTTCTTGCGTCAACCAAATTGTTTCGTTTTTCTCATCAACCTTTACTTCGATATGTGTTGTTGATTCGTTGGATTGGTATAAAATGATTTCATTCTACATATTATTGAAGATAAGGAAAATTTGTTGTTAATTACAACTTTGAAATTGACTATCGCTAAATTTGCGACAGTTGAAATTTTATCAAGTTTATTTTCTTTAAACATGAAAATTGGAGAATTCAATTTGAAATATTTTAGAGGCTCATCATGTATTATTTCTCATTAATACTACATCACTGAAAAATAAGTTAAATTTGTATAAAACTTATTCCTTTTAAATGAAAATATTTCTTTTAGCTCCAATTTTAATTTGGGGTTTAAATTCTAGTGCTCAAACTACTATTGTAAAACAACCAAATTGTAATGAAATAAAAGGATTGCAAACTTGTGATAATAGACTAATACCTGAAAATTATACTGGAATAATGTTTTGTTGTTTAAACGGAAAGGTTAAAGAATTACGTAACTACAAAAACGACAAAATAGATGGTTTTTGGATGGAATGGTTTGAGAATGGCCAACTTAAATCAGAAGTAAATTTTAAAGATGGAGAGTTTGATGGAATATCAAGAACGTGGTATGAAAATGGTCAACTTAGCTCGGAGGCAAATTACAAAGTTGGTAAATATGAAGGTTTAGTGAGAAGTTGGTTTGAGAATGGTCAATTATCCCAAGAAGAAAATTACAAAAATGGCCTTCAAGATGGTTTAATGAGATGGTGGTATGAGAGTGGTAAACTCTATTTTGAAGGGAATTATATTGAGGATAAGCATGATGGTTTGTCAAGAAGGTGGCACGAAAATGGTCAAAAAGATAGTGAATGGATTTACAAAGATGGTGAGTTGATTAGTGAAACATGCTGGGACGAAAATGGAAATTTAATTAAATGTCAAGATTAATAAAATATAATGATCCCTTAAGCTAGATCTTAAAAATTAGAACCATAGTAGTCGACATATGAATATATTGATTTTACATAATCTTTAACTCCAAATGAGTTATCCATATCTAGAATTTAATTCAGATATCAATAAGTTGTATGAAAATACGATTTCAATAATTACGATTGAAGCTGAGGAATTAAAGCAAAAATCCAAATCATTTTATCAGTATAAAAATCAGTTTCATTCGGTTGAGGAATTTTGCTCTCTCTTTTTTATGGATAATGGGTTTAATATTTTTCTTGGTGTTCAGTTTTCTCAGGTGTTTTCTTTCATTTCTTTCAATTTTGATTACGATACTTCAGTTTATGAAAATTATATTTTAGGAAGTAAAAAAATTGATTCAAAATCACTTATTCAAAAGTTTAAAAAACTGGAAGAATACAGAAATATCACTTTGGAAAACAATATTTTAAGCAATAAATTAATAGATCTAGCTCAAGAGCTAATGGAGCTGTATTATTCGGCTTACGAACCAAAAAAAATGAAGTTAATTCCAATATTTGAATTTGTTCGGAGTTTGCCACAAGAAGAAATTATTCGATTAACAAGATTCTATTATAGAATTAGTGGGTTGAATAGAGGTACCCCTGATTTGTTTATTTTTAAAGATGGAAAATACTGGTTTGTTGAGGTAAAATCTTCTAATGATTCACTTAGTAAATATCAAAATTTCTTCATTCATCACTTTCAGGAAATAGTGGGTAAGAATATTTTTGTATTGAATGTGGTAGATAAGCATTGGAGTTGAAAAATATCCAACAAATACATGTCACAACTACGCTGCATAAAGTAGTTGTTTGGTTTTTTCGATACTTTCAATAAAGTAAGGATTTATAAGGGATCGCTCTGTCAACAAATCCACTTTGCGTTGGAAAAATGCTTCGAGATTTTGATGTAATTCGAAATAATTGTCCGTATATTTTTCGAACGAAATATCATTAAATGAAATCAAAATATCGACATCGCTTGAATCTGAAAAATCTTTTCTAGTTGCCGATCCAAACACGTACATCACTTTTACATCATACCTTTCACAAAGTGATTTTAGTTGATCTCTATATGTATCTATAATATTGGACATAAACTATTTACTCAAACAAAGATAATGAATCTATACTTTGAAAAAAAACAAATTACTTCCCAATACAAAACTTGGAAAAAATAGCACCAAGTATATCCGTATCGATATCAATTTGCCCGGTGATGTTTCCAAGTTGACGCATGGCTTCGCGGATGTCCATGGCAACAAAATCTCCTGTTGTTCCGTTTTCTAATCCTTTATACAACGAACTGAGACCCCTCGACCTTTGTTTACGTATCTCGTTGATACTTCACCACTGTCGTAATCAAGGGTACGGAGTAAGACACTGTTTGTGTCAAATTCTGTGCAACTCCACCAGTTTGCCATGTCACTAAAGTCAAAGAAATAACCACCTTCTTCACGTGTTCCACACGGAAGGCCTGAAAAGCCACTGATATTGGTTCCGTTTTCATTTGACCAACCAGTTTTTGATTTCAGTTTATTACCAGCATTTTCCTGACCGCCTAAATAATCTGTAAGGGTTGTCCATTCTGTATCTTTAGGTATATGCCAACCAGTTGGCGCCAAACCACGTGTATCGGTTATTGCATACCAATTATAAAGTTTTCCGTGCTTCTTTTTGTACTTCTTTCCGAAACCTTTTACTTTGACTGATCTTCTATTCTTTATATCATATGAGGTGATTTCATAATAGCACCATGCTGGCCGCCCTTCTTCACCTGCTTTTGCCCATTCTTCATCAGTTTTCGCCTCGGGTATCAGTTCACCATTTCTAAATCTACTAACATTTAAATTTTCAGCCATCCATGTTTGGTTTCCAATAACTACTGTTTTATAAGTTTTTCCGTCTCGAGTATCGATAATTTTTCCTGTTTCTTGAGCAAAAGATATTATTGAATATGTTAAAAGTAAAAGAACTAATATTTTTTTCATTTTAGTTACGATAATTAAACAAGAAAAACAAAAATAAAGATTTCCCACGAAAACAAACCTACTTCCCAATACAAAACTTGGAAAAAATAGCACCAAGTATATCCGTATCGATATCAATCTGACCAGTAATATTCCCGAGTTGTATTTATACCAAGCGAAAGGCACGCTTCATTTGTTCTATTTCACTGCTACTAATGCCATACTTCCTAGCAACAGTGCGCCAGTTCGCAATTTCTTTTTGCATTTGCGTTAAAAGGATCGATGCAGAATCTTTTTTCAATTGGTACAGATGAGCTGTATCGAGAGCTAAAGTAATATCTAACTCATTGCTGTTTTCGGAGATATTTAAGGTTAGTCCATAGCCCATCTCATTCGGATTCATGTCAAAAGCAGGTGATAAACGCCAGCCTCTTTCCGATAGTAAAAATCCATGATTACGCATGTGATCGTCTGTGTTTGAAACCAAAATGTTAAATACCAACCTACGCCAAAGCTGTTCCAAATCATCTTTGGCCGCAGGACTTTGTTGTATGATGAATCCAACTAAATCAAGATAACCAATACCTTCCTCGTGATCTACTCCATCCTGAAGTCCCAACAATGTCATTGCAGAAGCAAAGTGAATGCGCCTTTGATCCGCTGTTCTATCAAATCGTTTGGATAAAAAAGTATGGTGCTTCCCTGAAAATTTTTGTAAACGAGTTTCTGCAACGTGAATGCCGCAAGCTTTTGCCAATTCGTTCAGTACCATTTCCCAAGCACCCACATTTTTTTCATCTCGTGAACTTGGAAATTTCGCAATCCATAATTGTCCTTTATCATCCATCACACTAGCTTTTGGTCTTGCTCCTCCCAACGAAGATCCTGGATCAATTAGCATACTTAACCAGTGCGTATATTCGGGATCATTTACAGCATCATCACGCTCTAATTGCAAACTGGCGTACTCTAATTCGCGAAGAGAAGTCCATGGTGGAGTTGCCATTTGTTTTTGATCATTTATGAAGGGTCCATTGTCATCCAATTTAAATCGTATACCGCCCATTCGATGTCCGTCAAAAACTCCCAACAAAAAATCACTTTCAAAAAGCGTTCTTTCCTCTCTACCATCTTTTTTCGCTTGCCAAGCCTCTCTTCTCCGCATCAATAGTC
>JBIIHD010000064.1:0-6422 GCA_044236095.1 Crocinitomicaceae bacterium
ATAATATAAAGTAGAAAAAGAAAGCCAGAACCAAGATTTAAGAATTTATTGGGGTTAATTTGAACAAGTGCTTTTGGAATAAATTCCGCCACGAAAAGAACCAGCAGCGTTGAAAAAACAGTTTGTGTAATAAGTATAACACCTTGATTTGAAATAAATTGACTAATAATGGGATTTAAAATTTCAGAGGAGGCTAACCCAAACAATACGAGAGAAATATTATTTCCTAACAATAGGCAAGTTATCATATTCGATTCATTCGAATAAAAAACACCAATTATTTTACTGTTCATTGTGCCTTTTGATTTATCCAACTCAATTTTTAAACGGTTAGAAGATAAATAAGCCAACTCCATACCGGAGAAAAAAGCCGAAAAAGCTAATGATATAAGGATAATTAAATAATTGGAGCTGGTAGAATCCATTTTGGAATATTTAGTTTAGAACGTCAAAACCAATATCCTTTCTGTAATATGCTCCATCAAAAGAGATTTTTTGAATATTCTCATAAGATTTTGCTAAAGCGGCATCCAAGTTTCTACCATAAGAAGTGACGGTTAAAACTCTTCCTCCTGACGTATTTATAGACGGACCATCAGCAACAGTTCCTGCGTGAAAAACTAAACTATCAGTGATACTATTTAATCCGTAAATGGGTTTTCCTGCCACATATTTTTCAGGATATCCACCCGAAACCATCATAACAGTTGCCGCGCTTTGATCAAAAAATTGAATATCGCGCTCGGACAAGGTATTTGTTGCAATTCCTTCAAAAAGATCTAAAATATCAGACTTTAAACGTGGGATAATTACTTCTGTTTCAGGATCACCTAATCTGCAATTGTATTCAATGACGTACGGTTCGCCTTTAACATTTATAAGTCCAAAGAAAATAAAACCTTTGTAAGGAATTTTATCTTGCTTTAATCCTTTGATAGTTGGAATAATAATTTGATTTGTCACTTTATCTAAAAAAGTGCCTTGTGCAAAAGGAACCGGAGAAACGGCTCCCATACCACCAGTATTTAATCCTGAATCTTTTTCTCCGATTCGTTTATAATCTTTTGCTTCTGGAAGTAATTTGAATGAATCACCGTCGGTTAATACAAAAACAGAGAGCTCAACACCTTTTAAAAACTGTTCTATAACAACCTTTTCACTTGCCTCACCAAATTTGTTTTCTGAAAGCATACAGTACAATTCATGCTTGGCTTCGGCTAGTGAATCGAGAATTAGTACTCCCTTTCCTGCAGCCAATCCGTCAGCTTTTAGAACATAAGGGGGCTTCATTTTTTCTAAAAAAGCTAATCCTCCGTCAAGGGTATCTTTAGTAAAGCTTCCGTATTTTGCAGTTGGGATACCATGTCTAAACATAAATTCTTTAGCAAAATCTTTACTTCCCTCAAGAAGAGCCCCTTTTTGTTGAGGTCCAATAACTGGGATTTTTGATATTGATTCATCTCCAAGAAAAAAATCATGTATTCCTTTTACTAGAGGTTCTTCAGGTCCAACAACAACCAAATCGATTTCATTGGCTAGAACAAACTCTTTTATGGCATTAAAATTTGTTGGGGATAAATTAATGTTTTTTCCATATTGCTTAGTACCAGCGTTTCCTGGCGCAATGTATAAAGAATCGAGGATTGAACTTTGAGAAATTTTCCAGGCTAATGCATGTTCTCTGCCCCCTGAACCAAGAAGTAATACGTTCATTTTATATGAATTCAATTAACAATTTTGAAGCAAACTATTAAAAATGGAAACACCATCTTCATTAAAAAGTAATGAATCAGCAGCTCTTTCTGGATGTGGCATCATTCCAAATACATTTTTTGTGCGATTTGCAATGCCAGCGATATTATTTAAAGAGCCATTTGGGTTTGCTATTTCTGAAACAATCCCATTTTCATCACAATATTTAAAAATAATCTGATCATTATCTTCTAGTAATTTTAATGTTGTTTCGTTAGCATAAAAGCGCCCCTCACCATGTGCAATAGGAATTTTGTAATAAGAATTAGACAGATCTTTCGAAATAGGAGCGCTTTTTGAAATCGGTTTTAAAAAAACATTTTTACAAATAAAGCGTTGATTCGTATTATGTAATAGTGCTCCTTCAACGAGACCTGTTTCTGTTAAAATTTGAAAACCGTTACAGATTCCTAAAACGTACCCTCCTTTTTTGGCATGATTAATTACCTCTGCCATAATTGGAGAAAAACGAGCGATTGCACCAGACCTTAAATAATCCCCAAACGAAAATCCGCCGGGTAAAATAATAAAATCAACATTTTGAGTTGATGTGTCTTTGTGCCAAAGATTAATAACAGTTTGTTGTAATTGATCTTTCAAAACGTCAATCATATCTTGATCACAATTAGACCCGGGAAAAGTAACAACTCCAAATTTCATTTAAAACAAATTAATAGGCATATAATACACCGAATCAAAGGTATATAAAAATATAGCTATCCTTGTGGGAGAACCGTAAAAAATTTAATAACAGAGTATCCAAGTGCAATAAAAAACAAAACACCTGCGAATAAGCTGTAATTACGATGAATAAATGAGTAGTTGATTAAAAAAGGCAAGGTTATTAACAAGATGGACAAACGTTCAATTTGAAAAAAAAGAATAAAATCATAAACACCTAGAATACCACTCAATATAGTAAAGAACCAAATAGGAAACATCATTTTCCGTAATCGTAACGTTGATTTAACTGCATTGGAACGAAAGCTGACAAAAGCAAACAGGAATAAAAAAGCTAAAATTATAAAAATAAAAAGCATGTCAAAAACGATTATTTTCCATTTACTTGGGGAATTAAATATGTCAATAAGTATGATTTTATCTTGTACAAAATAGTACGCGCCAACATATACAAAAGGCAGCGCTAATCCTAAAAACATTAAAAACAAATCACGAACATTAAAGGATTTAAAATTCCAAACAGAAAACAGGTAAGCGGGAGTGAAAATGAATAATGGCGGATGAATACACGAGCCGACTCCAAGCAAAAACGCGCCATTAAACACATGTTTTTTATCATTTTCATGCTGTTTAATTAGCAATAATTCACGAAGAATCATAATTAATAGTAGTTGTATGATTAAAACAATATTTAAGGAATAAAATGAGTGAAATAGACTCATTAAAACGATATAAAGCAAGCCGGTTGAAAAAATGTTCTTTTCGTAAAAATCGTTTTCGTTGAAAATGCGAGATAAATTAAAGGCATTAAAAAGAATTAATATTCCGGATAAAATGATTGAATACAGTTTAGTAACATTAAATGTGCCCAACAAACCTAAATCAACAACGGTTGGGAGTTGGTAAGAATTAAAAACAACATTTAATGAATTAAAAATCAAAATAAACAATGGACCTAAAATTATCCAAGCCAATCTTGATTCCACAAAAACCCTATTCATTTTACGAAATTAGTCAAATCTTTTTATAACAATTTATGGGTTGTTATGGCTTTGTGTTTTTTGATTTATATTTGCGAATTAGATAAAGGATTTCATAATTCATAAAAAATTAGCAAATGAGTCAAGAAAAAAATAGATATTCAGATGCAGAACTTGCAGAATTTAAAGAGTTAATAAATAATAAATTAAAGGAAGCACAAGAACATTATGCGCTTTTAATAGGTTCCCTTTCGCATAATGATGATCATGGCACAGATGACACTGGGAGAACATTTAACATGATGGAAGACGGTTCTGAAACGTTATCGCGGGAAGAAGTAGCTCAGTTAGCCGCCAGACAAGAAAAATTCATTCAAAACCTACAAAATGCTTTAATTCGTATTGAGAATAAAACATATGGTCTTTGTCGAGTTACTGGTAAATTAATACCTAAAGAAAGATTGAGATTAGTTCCTCATGCAACAATGAGTGTAGATGCCAAAAACGCCCAAAACAGGTAATTTGTGAAAAAACAACTTCTGATTGTTAGTGCCGTTATTTTAAGTGTTTTATTGCTTGATCAATTGATTAAAATTTATATTAAAACACATTTTTTCCCAGGAGAATCTGCTTCAATTTTTGGAGAATGGTTCGTTTTAGAATACATTGAAAACCCTGGAATGGCTTTCGGAACTACATTTGGAGCAAAGGTTTGGCATAAATTAGCATTAAGTATTTTTCGTGTTATAGCAATTTTAGGGATTGGTTTTTACATGTATAAACAGATTACAAAAGGCGTAAAAACAGAATTCCTTGTTGCTGTTGGTTTGGTTTTAGCGGGTGCTACCGGTAACTTAATTGATTCTATGTTGTACGATTTATATTTCCCCTTTGACCCATGTATGCCTTACAATGGAATGGAAGGATCTGGTAATTTTGTGGATTGTTTCGGTTTTAAAAGAGAGGTTAGAAATACGGGGTTTTTAATGGGAAATGTTGTTGATATGTTTAAATTTCAAGCAAATTGGCCATTATGGGTTCCGATGATCGGCGGTAAGGAAGTATTCCCTGCCATTTGGAATTTAGCAGACGCATCAATCACTTCAGGAGTCATCTTAATTTTTATTAGACAAAAAGTTTATTTCAAAGACAAAAAGCAGCCTATTAACTAGGCTGCTTTTTATGGTTAATAGCTATCGTTTGGCTAGATTAACCCGATTATTTGTTTAAGCTCGACTTCAGTTATTGTTTTTTTAATTCCTTTTTCGTTTAGAAAAGAACGGTTTACCAATCTTCCTTGAACTGCAACTTTTTTACCTTTTTCACTGTATTTTTCTATAAATTCTGCTAAGTTTCCCCAAGCAAAAACGCGATGCCAGGATACTTCCTTTTTGAATTTACCGTCATTTCCGCGGTATAGATTATCGGTTGCAAGGTTAAAACGAGCTACGCTTTTTCCGTTTTCAAATCGAGTTATTTGAGCTGGAGAACCGATGTTCCCAATGAGTGTAATGTGGTTTTTAACTGTTGTCATGTTTTTAATTTTTTGTTTGTAATAATGTAAGATCATTGATTTCTATTTCCGAAATAAGCTTTGGGACTCCGCCGGCCTTGTAAAAACGGCTAACTATTTTTCCCTCAATAGCCAAATTGGTTCCTTTTATTTCTGTCTGTTGAAGTATTTTGGCTATTCTACCCCATGCTGTAATAGTATGCCAAGTGTCTCTTGATTTAAGTTTTCCTGTTTCATCTAGAAAGGTCTCTTTAGTTGACAAGGAAAATTTGGCTACTTTTTTTCCGTCGTTCATTTCTATAAATTGTGCTTCAGTACGAGCTTTTCCAATTAAATTTACGTAGTTCATCGTTTTATTATTTTTCAATTTCTTTGTTCATTTTAAGAATCATAAATTCATTCATTTCAACGTTAGTCGAAAATCTTTTTTCACCTGTTTTAGTTTCGTAATTTTGATGAACAAGGCGCCCTTCGAGAATAATTTCTTGACCTTTAAGTAAGGTTTTTTGTGTTCGTTCGGCTGTTTTTCCCCAGGCAATAATTGTGTGCCACTGAGTCAACTCTTGCCACTCGCCATTTTGTTTGTACGATTCATTCGTTGCTAGCGTGAATCTCGCTAATTTCCTTCCGGATTCTAATGTTGATACTTCTGGATTTACTCCCAGTCTTCCAATCAAACTCACTTTGTTTTTTAGTGCATTCATGTTTGTAAAAATTAAGGTTTGAAAAAATTGTTTGTGTCCTAAATTCGTTTTGTTTCGAATCGACATTGCAAAGTTTCAATCATCACAAAATCAGATTCGGTATTTAAATATTTGTTGTCGATTGTTTTTCGTTTATAAACACATTTAATCGGATATATGTATGATTATCAATTTATTAATTCAAATAAAAAATATTGAAATCAACTTGTATTTTAGTGTCAGTAATCAATTTCAAAATACCCACGATTTTGTATCTTTACACCTCCAAAAAAGAAAAATGTCAAAAGTTAGAAAACAAGAGGCGTTGGATTATCATTCAATGGGAAAACCCGGTAAAATAGAGGTTGTTCCAACAAAACCATATGCATCTCAAAGAGATTTGTCTCTTGCTTATTCACCAGGGGTTGCCGAACCATGTTTGAAAATCGCTGAAAACAAAGACGATGTTTATAAATATACAAGTAAATCCAATTTAGTTGCTGTTATTTCAAATGGAACAGCGGTTCTAGGCCTGGGTGATATCGGTCCTGAAGCATCAAAACCTGTAATGGAAGGAAAAGGCTTATTATTTAAAATATTTGCAGACATTGATGTTTTTGATATTGAAATTGATGCTAGTGATCCGGAATTATTTATTCAAACCGTAAAAGCAATTGCTCCGACATTTGGCGGAATTAATCTTGAAGATATAAAGGCTCCAGAAGCTTTTGAAATTGAAAAGCGATTAAAAGAAGAGCTTGATATTCCTATTATGCATGATGATCAGCATGGAACAGCAATTATTTCATCTGC
>JBIIHD010000065.1:0-6404 GCA_044236095.1 Crocinitomicaceae bacterium
CCTCAAGATGAGATTTCTTTTAAGGGCCGTGGAAGACGACCACGTTGATAGGCTACAGGTGTAAAGACAGTAATGTCAAAGCCGAGTAGTACTAATTACCCGTAGACTTACATCTCTATTTCTGAAATTTATTACTACTTCAATCATCCGATATATCTTAGATGACTTTAAGAAATTATGACTTAAAGATTTTAAGACTTTAAGATATCGGGACAAAAAGAGAAAATAATCTCATAAAGTCCTAATTTTTTTTCATCTTAAAATCCTAATGTCAATAGCTTTGGGTGTCTATAGCAGCACGGTCCACCTCTTCCCATTCCGAACAGAGAAGTTAAGCCTGCTAGCGCTGATGGTACTGCCCTCTTAAGGGTGGGAGAGTAAGTCGATGCCGATTTTTAAAACCCTGACATTCGCAAGAATCGTCAGGGTTTTTTGTTTTTAGGCATATTAATTATCTAAAATAATCATCACCTCCTGATTGTTAAATTCTTCGTTTATAACTCTATAAAACTAGTCTATTATTTAAGTATTTTTTCAATGGTAAATACTAATTTTGATGTAAATATCGAAATCTCATGCGAGCATTGTATCTAAAGGAAGTTAAGAGTTTTTTGAGTTCAATAATTGGTTATGTTTTTATTCTTATATATTTAATTTCATCCGGATTATTTCATTGGGTGATTTCTTACAATACCAATTTATTAGAGGGGGTAGAAGCTGATTTGATTCCTTTTTTTAATCTTTCACCTGTAATTTTTTTGGTATTAATACCTGCCATTACTATGAGGTCGATTTCAGAAGAACGTAGATCCGGAACTATAGAACTACTTTTTACAAGACCGATTTCTGACATTCAAATTTTATTTGCGAAATACTTGGCCTCTGTAACCCTACTTTTTATTGCCATCGTTCCAACAATCATTTATTTTTTTACAATGTATTATCTTGGTAAACCAGTTGGAATAATTGATGTAGGCGCAACACTAACATCTTATTTAGGTTTATTGTTGTTAGGCTCTACTTTTATTGCAATAGGTATTTTCGCATCTTCTATAACATCAAGTCAAATAGTTGCATTTATCTTGGCTATGTTTCTTTGCTGGTTGTTTTTTGATGGATTTAATTTATTGGGGTCGTATAATCTTCTCGGTGAAGTTGATTCTATTGTTCGCTCTTTTGGGATAACAGGACATTATGATTATATTAAAAAAGGAATAATTGATTCAGCGGACATACTATATTTTATTAGCGTCATCATATTTTTTCTTTTTTCAGCTATGACTATACTAAAATCTTACAAGAAATAATTATGAATATTAAGAAATTTACTGACAGGTTTTTTAATTGGACTTTCCTAATTGTATTAGCAATAGGACTTATTTTAGTAAATATTCTCAGTGCTTATTTCAATGTAAGAATTGATACCACAGCAGATAAAAGATATTCACTATCTGACGGAACAATAAAGTTTCTTCAGAATAAAAATAATTTTGAAAACAGGGTTAGTTTGAAAATATACCTAGAAGGAAATTTACCTGCTGAATTAAGATTATTTAGAAATACCTTGGAAGATAGACTAAAGGAATTTAAAACTATTGTAGGTGATCGAATTGAATATATTTTCATAGATCCTAATAAAGGTAGTGATGAAGAAAAGAAAGAACTATTTAAAAATTTGTATGATGATGCCAAGGGTATAATTCCATTAGACATATCTTACATGAAAGATGGAACTCAAAATCAGTTATTGATATGGCCTGGTGCAACAATTGATTATGGTGGTTCAACTACTAACATTATTCAACTTTTACCGGGATCCCAAAGTGGAAAACCTGTTGAATTGGGTGATATGGCTGAGATTATTGATCAGGCCATAAATAATCTAGAATACAATATCGTAAGCTCTTTAAGAAGATCGGTTCAAAAAACAAAGCCTAGAATTGGATTTTTACAAGGTCACGGTGAATTGAGCTATGCACAAACAATACGCGCTAGATCATTATTAAAACCGTACTATAAAATCAAAGACATTGAAATAAATCAAGCCACTGATGCCCTGGATGATTTAGATGGACTTGTAATTGCTGCTCCAAGAAAAGCCTTTTCTGAGCAAGATTTATTTATTATTGATCAATTTGTTATGCGGGGTGGAAGACTTATGTGTTTCGCTGATGCACTAGATTTTAATAAAGATTCACTCTATCAAAAGGGATTTACTCATACTACGAGACTTAATACAGGACTGGAAAAAATGCTGTTTGAATATGGACTAAAACTACATGATGACTATGTTCTGGATGGAAATTGTTCACCGATACTTTTTCCGTATGCAAAAAATTCACTAGCTCCGTGGTATTACAATATTATGGCTACTCCAACAGATCATCCAATTTCTAGGAATGTCGAACCGGTATTGTTAAAGTATGCTAGCCGTGTTGAATTTGTTAAACAACCCAATATTGCGTCATCTCCTATTCTAACTAGTTCCACAAATTCTAATTCACAAGGAATGGCACCAATTATTAGTTTAGACATGCCTAAATTGATAAAAAATAGTCCCTTAGTTAAAAATCCAGAGGATAAAAACAATAAACTATGTTTGGCAGGTCTAACAGAAGGAAAATTCCGATCGTATTTTAGAAATAAGGTCGTTGTAGAATTATCAAAAGATCCTAAAAGAAAATATTTAAACGAGGGAATAAAAGATGGTAAAGTTATGCTTATAGGAAATGGATCTTGGTTAAAAAATTCCTATGATTCTATTCAAGGTAAAAACGGAAAATTTATGTACCGATCTATTGCTATCAATGAATTACAAAAGGATCCGAAGTTGGTTGAAATGCGAGTTCCGTTAACATTTGGAAATCAAGAATTTCTTCAGAATCTTGTGGACTATATGATGGGTGAAAATTCAATTATAGATATTCGAAGTAAGCAGATTGAGATAAGACCGATTGATAAGGATAAAATTCAGAAAAAAGCGGGTATGATCAGATTTATAAATTTATTTGTCCCAATTATAAGTGTTGTACTTTTGGGCTTTTCTTTTTATTACATAAGAAAACGGAAATACGCTCAGCCAAAATAAGATGAAGAAACTTTTATTATTACTTGGATCCTTAACTATTCTTGCAGGGCTAGGATACTTGACTTACACGACTATTAAAGGTAGCGGAAAATCAGATAAAAATTTATTGGATTTTAGTATTTCAGATACAAGTAAGGTGGATAAAGTTGTTATTACAGATGCTTTTTCAAATAAAATTACATTGAAAAAAAACGGTAAAATTTGGACAGATGCAAATGGTGGATGTCTAGCACAACAAAATATGCAGTTTATCTTGGAGGCATTTAAAAACATAGAATTTAAAGGATATTTGCCTGAAAAGTCAGTTCAAAAATTTACTACAATTATGACAGCTCAGAATATTAAAGTAGAGATTTTTACGAATGGTGAATGGAATAAAACCTGGTATATTGGACCAGCCTCTCAAGATCATTACGGGCAAATTATGCTTCTTGAAACGGCTGATCATGGAAAGGCAAAACAACCAGTCATTATGAAATTAAAGGATGTACGTGGTATTATTGACCCTCGATTTTTTGCTGATAAACGTAAATGGGCGTGCACGAAAATTTTTGAATTGAAACAATCTCAAATTGCAAGTGTCGAAGTTCAAAATTTAGAAAAACCTCAACGTAGTTTTAAAATTGATAATATGACGAGTACTCCAAAGGTGTACAGTGGAGGAAAGGAACTCGAACGACCAGATACGATGATGATATTTCGATATCTACAAAATTTCAAGAAGATACATTACAATTTAGCTAATTATGAATTGAATAAGAAGCAAGTTGATAGCGTAAAACAAAGCAAACCCTTTTCAATATTAACTTTGAAGGAAAAAAATGGTTCAGTTACTAAATTGAGAATGTTTAAAATGAAGTCAAAGGCCCCTCAACAAACTGATTTCGCCGAAGTTATGACGGCAGACGATATGGATAATTTTTGGTGTGAGATTAATGGTCAAGACTTAGTTAAATGTCAATATTTTGTATTTAACTCTATTTTAATAGGAGAAGCTTACTTTCCAGAGCTTAATAGATGACCCTGCTGTTTTAGTTTAGTTAAAGATTCAAACAAGTAATCTAATTGTTCTGTTGAATTAAATGCTTGAATAGAATATCTAAGATAGGATTTTTCATTCTGAACAGCGACGGGAATCTCAATTTTATACTTGTTGAACAATAATTTTTGAAAACTAATGGGGTCTTTTACTTTAATAGGAATGCTAAACATTTGTCCGTAAAAGTCATTTCCAATTGGTGCTAAGGGCTCTGAATCTAATAATTCACAAAATCGGTTTCCATTTTGTTGAGCTATTTTTTTACATTCACTTGAGATATATTCCCAATTGTATTCTTTCCTGAATTTCAGGCATTCTGAGACGGTTAAAAATGCAGCATAATCTCTAGTCCCAGCAGTTTGGTGATAATCAATGAACATAGAATCAGACGGAAAATCGCTTTTATATCCCCAGCTTATTAATAAGGGATCGACCCAATATTGATTTTCTTTATTGACATATAAGAAAGATGATCCTTTTGGTCCCATCAACCATTTATGACATGCGCCAGTGTAAATATCCGCTTGAAGATCAGACAAATTTAAATCAATATGACCCGGAACATGTGCACCATCAATAATCGTAGTTAAACCTCTTTTCCTTGCTTCTTGACAAATCTCTTTAACAGGTAAAATTAGCCCTGTCGCACTTGTAATATGACTTATGAAAATTGCTTTTGTTTTATCTGTATATCCATTCCAAAATTGTGCGAGAAAAGTTTCTTTTGATTGGATAGGGAATTCAATTTTTTGACGAATATATTTTGCTCCCGCTCTATCGCAATAATAATTCCACATTCGATCACAAGCGCCATATTCTAAATCAGTAGTTAAAATTTCATCCCCATTTTTCATTGGAAAAGATTTAGCAATTGTGTTCACAGCATAAGAAGGATTAGTTACCATTACGATATCTTGATAATGACAGCCAACAAATTCACCCAAAAGTCTGCGCACATTTTCCAATTCCTCTATGGCTTTGTAGACTATAAATTGAACTGGTTCGCGTTCCAATCTTAGCTGCCATTCCTGATATTTTTCAAAAATAGGTTTGGGACAAGCCCCAAAAGATCCGAAATTCAGAAAAGTTAGTTCCTGATCGAGTAAAAATAATTCTTTAACTGAGTAATTCATATTTATGAAATAGCTTTTCTTATTAAATAAAACAAAGGTAAACCAGAAAGAAATAATAAAGCTCCCCATCCAAATGCTTCCTTGTTGGAAAGAAAAACACTAATATTAACAAGAGTATAAACCAAAATATAAAGTATTGGAAGCCAAGGATAAAACTTTAATTTAAAGATAGATTCTTCCTCTGTTTTATTTTTTTTAGCTCTGTAACGAAGAATGAATATTGCCCCGGCTGCTGTGATCAAACTGATGCTGTCAAAAAACATAACATATTCCAATATTTTCTGAAAGGACTGCATAAAAAATAAGGTTATAAAAATAAATGCACAAAAGACAATAACACCAATTTCTTGAACTTGAGTTTTAGAATTTACACGCATAAATGCCTTTGGAAGAACCTTATCCTCGGCCATAGCATAATAAACTCGTGGATTACTCAAAATCGAAACATTTACGTATGCCATAACGGCGAAAAACATAATTACAGATAAAAAAACTGATGCAGCTTGACCAAACATGAGTCCTATCATATCTGCTGCCAGTGTTTTTGTAGTAGCCAATTGATCAAAACCAAGAACATAGTAATAACTCAAGTTAACAGCAAGATATAAAACTAAAATCACTGAAATTCCAATAAAAATTGATTTAGGTAATGTTCTAGATGGATTTGAAATATCACTTCCAAAATTAATTGTATGTTGATACCCTCCATAGGTAAAAAAAACAGGAATAAAACACATTATAAATGCTTTGATGGGATTTGAATCAGCTGGCAGTGGGCTTGAAATTACAGTTGTAGTTTCTTTTCCTAAAACTAAAAAAAGGCAAGAAATGATTAGAATAAGTAATCCAATTTTAATGATCATTAAACCATTTAGAACAACAGAGCTTATTTTTATGCCGAGTAAGTTAATAAAAAGTAATAGTGTTACAGTAGTTATTGTGACAATCATAGTTGCGAGGGTATCCTCTGTTCCGGGTAAGATTAATGGTGCGATGTAGGCTGATCCCATTATTGCTACAGCCGCTGTAGATGCAGCGTTCGAAATGACGGTAATCCAATTTACCATGAAGGCAAAAACGGGATTATAACAAATGGAGAATAGTTTGTAAAATCCGCCGGCGGTTGGAATTCTAGAGCCTATTT
>JBIIHD010000066.1:0-6365 GCA_044236095.1 Crocinitomicaceae bacterium
ACGAAGTAAATGTAACAGATGCAAACGGATGTGAATTGAACATCGGAACGTATGTAGCTATGGAAGCTGCAAGCATCGTTGAAGAAGCAGCAACATTCGAATTATATCCAAACCCAAACAACGGAAATGGAACAATCACATGGACAAACGCAAATGTTGAACAAATCAACATCATCAACCAAGCAGGACAAATAGTAAGTACAAAAAATGTAGAGAACGCAACAAGTGCAAGCTTTGACGGATTAACACCAGGAGTTTACGTAGCAAATGTAAAAACAGCAGACAACACGCAAAGCATCAAATTCATCGTACAGTAATAGTTTTTTTTATCGTTTAGTTCAGCAAAAGGAGTCGCCTCACGAGGGCGACTTTTTTTTGTTATAAATGAATTCAAGATTGATGTAATCTAAAACCTTTTAAAATGAAGGAACTTTGATGAGTTAAATTCAATTTATTAATTAAAATTAAATCGTATGAAATCAAATGAAGAATTGCAATTAGACGTGCAAGACGCAATCAAATGGCAACCATTGCTAAAAGCTGCAGAAATTGGTGTTACTGCTAAGGATGGCATCGTTACCTTATCCGGAACTGTAAATAGCTTCAGTAAAAAAATGGAAGCGGAAAACGCTGCAAAAAGTGTGGTAGGAGTGAAGGCAGTGGTAGAAGAAATTGACGTTGATTTTGAAAACTCTTTAAGGAAAAGAGATGAGGACATTGCAGAAGAAGCTATTTCGGCAATGAAGTGGAATTGGTCAGTTCCAGATGAAAAAATCAAACTAAAAGTTGAGGACAGTTGGGTAACTTTGGAAGGGACCGTAGAATGGAATTATCAACGAGAAGCCGCTCAAAAATGCGTTTCAGATTTAATCGGTGTAAAAGGTGTAACAAACAAAATTAAATTAGAATCCAAAATCCCTGATGTTGTGGAACGCACCGATATTGAAAATGCATTATCAAGAAGTTGGTTAGTTGATGATCGAAAAATCAAAGTAAGTGTCACTAAAAACAAAGTCACATTGAGAGGTTCTGTGGAATCACTTTTTCAAAAAGACGAAGCAGAAAGATTAGCATGGAATGCGCCAGGAGTAATCGATGTTGTCAATGAATTGGCCGTAATTCAAGATTAATAATTCTTTATTTTTAATCAAGCCCAAGGTAAAACTGCCTTGGGTTTTTTATTTTTTTCAAAGAAAGAAACTGAATAATTTGGTCAAAAAAAAGTCCAGATTCTATTTATAGCTCTGGACTTTTAACGGTTTTTCGGAATTGACTTTTTACTCTACTAATTCCTTTCCTAAACTATCTAAAGGGATTCTGTTTTTTCCCTCGTTGTGTTTAAAATAAGAAGGAGTAATACCGGTAACCTTTTTAAATTGATTTGATAAATGGGCTATGCTACTGTAGTTTAATTTGTAGGATATCTCAGATAAGTTTAGTTCACCGTATAGTAGAAGCTCTTTTATTTTTTCAATTTTGTTGATAATAATAAACTGTTGAATTGTCATCCCATTGATTGAACGAAAAACATTCGAAAGATAGGTGTAGTTATGGTTTAATTTATCGCTTAGATAAACCGAAAAATTAACTTTAATTGATTCATCTGAATAATGAATCATGTCAATGATAATTAATTTGATTTTTTCACTTAAAATTGTTTTGTGATCATCCATTAATTCTAATCCGGTTTTGACAAGTTTATTTTTTAATTCAAGCTCCTGTATTAAAGACAATTCCTGAGTGATTGTGGCTTCTCCCAAAGTTACCTGGGAATATGCTATGTCCATATCTCTAAAGATCTGTTCAACTTGTGTAACGCAACGAGAGCTAATCATGTTTTTTATGTGTAATTGTTGATTCATAATTGTTAGAATTTATGTCTAAATTAGTGTTAATGTATGCAAAAAATGTTGTATATTTATTTTGAAAATTACAAATATTAATTGTAATTACCTAGGTTGCTTCAAAATCAATTTCACGTAATAATTGAAACTCAGATTTCGGTTGAGATGACCACTGATTAATGTCTGTTTTTTGGAAAATATCTATTAATAATCCAAATTCATCGAACATAATGGATTTAATGTTTTCTACCGTCAAATCATCATGCAGAAATAAATATCCGTTTTTTGAATTGGTGCGATAAGTGCTTATCGTTGGATCCTCCCTTTCATTTAATTCGAATGATAATGACGCATTAGAATAAAATTCCATTCTTAGATGAGGGAAAAATTCATTGAATTCATCTTGTATGTCTTCTATTTTTCTATTATTGCTAATTTCAATTTTATACATGACGTCTATTTTAAATTTCAGTTTTGTTAATTGTTTTTTGATTTGTTTTTTTAAGAAATTTTCTTTCAATGCTATTTCTGGCAAGTAAATAGGTTATTGTTGACTCTGCACCTTGATTTAAATTGACGCGATCATGTTCAATACCGTCACAACATCCACCGGTTACAGGATTGTAGACGATTTGTTTTAAATGATTTTCGCCTAAAAACCAATGAAATGCTTTCTTCATTTTGGCGTCATATTTTTCATGTTTAAATTCCTCAGAGAATTTTTCTAGGGCAAGAATTGTGTAGGCTACGTCAATGGGTTGCTCGCCGTATGAACTAGAATCCGTGTTTTGTGAATACCAAGTTCGATTTGAAATACTCGAAAAATGATCTTTTTCAAAATGGATAGATAATAAAAAATCAAATGATTCCTTTGCAACATTTAAGTATTCCTGTTTTCTTGACTTGGCGTAGGCGTACAGAAGTGCCTCAGATAATATAGCATTGCCATAGGTTATGGAGTTTTCAAACCAAAGCCAGTTTTCATTTTTTGAATTTTGATAAAAGGAAAGAAGTTTCTCTGCTAAATTTAATAGTAAAGAATCCAGCAAATAATCATCTTTATATTGGGAGTAGTAATAAAGCCCTTTTAATGTAAAGGCAATTGATCGAGGAGATTTAAGTTTTGATACATTCGGTATGAATTTTTCAATTATTGTTTCTATTCTAAGGGAATATTTCTTGTCAAATAAAACCGAATTCGAATAAAATAACCCTAACGCACACAAAGCTCTTCCGTTTGAATCCTCCAGATTTTCATTAAAGTTTTGGATTGTATAAAATCTTTCCTTGTCTAAATAATTTAAGAAATCCCCTCGGTCTTGCTGCATTGTTTCAATAAAATTGAAATATGTGTTTATTAATGAACGAGCAGATTTGTCACCTGTTAATTCATAATATTCGGAAGTAGCGATTAAAGCTCGAGCATTATCGTCAAGAGTAAAACCTGATTCGATATCTGGAATTTCAATTTTTGAAAATTGTATAATACCAATATTATTTGTAGAATTTCTGAAATGATTCAAGTTGTATTCTGGTATTTTATAATCGATGGTTAAATCGCTTTTTTGAATTGTGTTTTTTAAAATTTCAAGATGTTTGATTGCAACATTGGGCCATGAGGAAGGTCTTATTTTTTCAAGCGCATTAATTCTCATTTCTTGAAGTATTTCCGGATTTTGAAATAGGTAATTAACCGATTGACCTAAATGGTTTGAATCATTGAAATCGATCATAATCCCTGCGTTACTTAGTTGATCTTTTGCATGTGGAATTTGAGTTGAAATGATCGGGCAGTGACAACCCATGGCAAAGGCAAAAGTTCCGCTTACAGCCTGAAATGGATCATTAGAGGTAAAAAGATAAATATCTGTCATTTGTAAAAACTCCAGAATCTCTTCATTGGAAACAAATTTGTCAACAAACAAAACATGTTGATCAATTTTTAGTTCCGCAATCATCCTTTGAAGTTGCTTTCTGTACGTTTCTCCCTCTCTTTTTAGAATTTCAGGATGCGTTTTTCCAATGATTAAATAAAAACAATCCGGATTTTTTTTGGTGATTTCAGGTAAGGCTCGCAACGCTGTTTCAATTCCTTTTCCTGAATTAAGTAAGCCAAAAGTGGTTAAGATTTTTCGGTTTTTTAAAAAGTATTTTTCCTTTAATTGCTCTTTGTCCTTCATGGAAACTAAGTGAGTGCCATGAGGAATTATGTTGATTTTTTCACTCCCAATTCCATATCTATTTTTCAGGATTTCTTTACTATTATTCGTCATAACAACTACTTGACTGGATAAATTACAAATTGCTTGTACTATCTGTTTTCTCTTGTCAGTAGGACTTGGTAGTACGGTATGAAAAGTGGTAATTACAGGCAGCCGTAACTCGTTAAGAAGATATAAAATATGTTCACCATATTCGCCTCCAAAAAGCCCAAATTCATGTTGAACGAGAACGGCTTCTAGATTATCGTTTTTATTCAATGCGTTGGCAAGGTCCTTATAGCTTTTAATACTTGAAGATTCAAGAATGTATTCAACTGGAAAGCTGTAATTCGTCGCACTATTTTCATGGTCAATTGCACAAATTGAAAAATGAATAGAATCCCCAAACTTGGAAAGAATGCCGTCCCTCAAATCTTTTGAAAAAGTAGCAATACCGCATTCTCTTTCTGGATAGGATGTAATGCAAACAACTTCTGGCGACTTGGTTTTACTTTTTTTGTCATTTATTATTTGAATTGTTTTGGTTGGTTTTTCTTTGATAAAAGTTTGTTCATACATAATTGATTAGTTTTGAGTGTAAATTAATTCTTGAAGTAAGTCTTGTAATATAAATGAGGTGCAACCGATTTTTTTGTCGGCTCCACCGTAATAGATGTAAACTTTATTTTCCATTACAAATCCACCAGTTGGAAAGACAACGTTGTTGACATTGCCATTTTTTTCCCATTCATCAGTAGGTTCAAAAAGACAATAAGGTAAATAGGCTATTACAGATTGGGGATTGTTTAAATCAAGTAAACTACAATGTGCTTTATATACCAATTCATTGTTGATTTCATAAACCGCATGATAAATGAAAAGCCATCCTTCAATTATTTCAATTGGAGGGCAACCTGCACCAACATACAAAGCATCTGGAATTCCGAGTTTTTCGCAGCTAAGTGTATTTGATTTTATTTGATCTAGGTATGCATTCCAGTAATTATCATCAATTTCGTTTAATTCATTTGCTGAAGCAACTAGAATACATGGTTTGATGCGATGAAGAAAATAGAGTTTTCCGGCGATTCTTCTTGGGAAAAAGACGATATTTTTATCCCAAACAAATTCTGTATTGGGATCAATAGCCAATTGTTTGGTGTAGCTATGTTTGCAAGTTGTTGCTGGTATTTTGTTGTAAAGCGATTCTGTTTTAAGAATCAAAGGGACGATTAAGCCCCAACGATAAAAATCATGTAGATTAGATGATAAGGCAAGAGCTCCTAATGCGTTAACTCCATCAAAAGCGGTGTAACTTAAGTAATACAAATTCTCAATTTTCACAATTCTTGGATCTTCCATTCCAATTGATTCGTAATCTCTCATGGGTGTAAGAATTGGGTGTTTAAGTCTTTTTTTTATCTCAAGTGGGGTTTTCATTCTGCAGTAGCCAATACATGAATGGTTGCGTTTACTTAATGCCCGATAGAAAAGATGAATGATGCCATTTTCATAAATTACTGCAGGATTGAAAACGCCTTGATTTTCAAAGTATAAGCTTGTTTCTGACAAGATGACACCATGTTTGGTGATTTTCAACATTATTAATAGCAATAGTATTATTCCTCATTGGGGTAACAAGGTTCATTTTTATTTTCTTTAATTGGGCTAGATGTGTTTTTCTCCGTTGCTGAATAAATAACATCTATGAATTTATTTTTTAATAAAACTTTAAGAGTTTGATTGATGATATCTGGTTTTTTTATGAATCCATCAACCGTTTTGTTTACTAAGTAAGTAAATGCATTTTTTGAGTAGAATGAATCGTCTTTTTCACCTGAAATGACTTCGTTCATTACATTTTTAAAGCTCATTAAGGGATTTAGATTTTCTAGCGTATTTTGTAAGGCTTGAATTACTTTTTTTTCTTCAATTGCCTGCTGTTCGTACAATTGATTTAATCTTTTTTGAATGGTTTTCATAGCTTTAATTATGGTAGTTTGATACTCTGATTCTCACTAAATAAGTTGTTGATGATTTTATTTTGGATTGATTTCTCAATTTTACGTTGATTTAAAATACTGAGAATCATAGCGATTAAAAGATAAATGGTGCCGATAAAGCCAAATCCAGCAATATAATCATTTAAATAGTCTGAAATATAAAATCCGAGTGCAATACTTAAAATTAAAAGCGCTATTGTAAAAAGCATCCATCGTATTACTTGAAGTAGAATATAGGAACTTATAATGATGCTTCGTTCGATAAGTTCCAATTTGATAATTTCAATTGTAGTTCTAACATACTGTTTAAGATGTTT
>JBIIHD010000067.1:0-6354 GCA_044236095.1 Crocinitomicaceae bacterium
ACTACCCGTATGTTGAAAGTAATCAGCCTTAATTAAATTAGCTGAAGGAAAGTCAGGATTTCTTTTCGAAAAATTGTTTAATGGTTCAGTAGCAAAATCTAATAAATACACATTATGAAATCCGATTTTCCACAAATATTCAGCCTCATAAGCATTTCCGCATCCGGGAATAAGAATTTTTATGTTTTTATCTTTTAATTGATCAACATAATGTCTTATGGGAAAAGTTATATCTCCGCAATCCCATTGAATTTCATTGCTTCTATAGCGATTACTCCAATAATCGTAGGTTTCAACAGGATTCATTAATTGTAAGGAGTTTGAAAGAACTCTTTTCGGAATCGATTATACTTAGGAGAGTTTATACTTTTTCAAAAATGCATCCCAGTTCCAAATGAAATTAGACATCACCTCATCCATTCTTTTAAGGAAAAGTGGGTTAGGAGCCTGCATTCTTTTAAAATATTCATCTTGATACTCGTTTAATCTATATTTATGAAAAACAGCCTTAGACATTCCATAAACTATATTTTTAGAAGGATGATTTACTCTTGATATAAAGGACTGATAGGATCGAATTAAATTTTCGAAATCTAATTCATTCATATCATAAATCTTTGATAATTTTTGAAAAATTAATCTTTCAACTCGAGTAGCTTGTTCAACTTCAAAAATACTTTCTAAAAGAGATAAATTAGCAGTGATAACTATTAAACCGAACTCTCCACTATTTAGATTATTTAGATCAGGAGATTTTGTAAAGGCAGGATCATCATTAATCATTGAAGCTATTTCTCCCCATCCTAAATCGACCGATTCAAATATGGCGTTAATGAAAATATTTGAAACTTGATTGTCCGAAAGTTTTCGTTTTAATATCGTGTTGAACATAATCGTTGGTTTACAGAATTAGTATCAAGACAAATTTAATATGCTTTAAAACTGATTTTAAGCCCTTTAAAATTGGTTTATCAACGAAGTTATTAACATGAAAAAGCACTTTTTGAGTAAAAAAATGTTAAAAAGTAAATTTAATTAAGTTAAAAATCTGATATAGAAGACCTTGAATTAAGAATTACTTTTGGTTTTTGGCATTTTTTAAACTAATTGCTTCAATCTTTTCGGCATATTGAATCGCATGCTCAATATAGACTACTGGTATTCTCCATGCCTTTTTCCAAACTCGTTTATTGAATTCATTATCCGGAAATTGTTTTCTTTCACTGTCTCCCGAAGAAAGCTCAACACAGCTTCCGATTAATCCAAATTGATGACGCATGTAATTTTCAAGACCACCGCCAAATGTGCTTGGATTTGGAGAGACAGGAACGTAAGAAAAATTACTAACTTTTAAAGCTGCATGGTTGAAGATACTATCCAAGCCTTCAAAATAATGATGAGTTCTTGAATCTGCCCAATAAATAAGGTCTCCTTTGGTATGAAAAGATAGGGTAACAAGTGGTTTGATTGATGCAACAAACTTTTGAATATGCTGTGTTTCAATTGGTTCTGCCGCAAATTTCCCTTTGTAACCTTCTGAGCACGGAATAGGTGAATAATTGTAGCTGTAATTCAAGCTATGCGTACCATCATCAAATGAGTCGTTAAGATCAATTCCTTTCCCATTTGCTTTCCATTCAGCAAATGTTTCCATTCTTTTAATTTGTTTTATTTCAGGGAGAAATTTCTCAATATTTTCCCAGTCTTCGTGAGCGATTTTTAAACCATCCGGATTTGCAACCGGCATAAAATATAAATCGATATCTTTTAGATAATCAATCGCTTTGGGATATACAATTGAATCTTTAGTAAAAGAAAGAAGATACAGATTTAAAAATTTCATAACAAATTTCGAGCTGTAATCTTCGCGAGCATGAACATTACCAACAAAAAGAACACATCTTTTTTTAGGGGACTTTTGACCAATTCTTAAAACTGGTATGGGTAAGCCAAATTCAGAATTCCCAATAGAAAAGCGATGCGTACGTTCGGGAAATAGTTTGTGAAGAGAGTCTAAATCCTTTACAATCATTTCATATGTATACTTATCGTTATCCTCAATCAGATAGCAAGTTTTTTGGGCAAAATTTGAAAAACAATAAAACTGACAAACAAAAAGTACAACGAATGATTTAAACATAATTGATTTTCCAATTGGAAATCAAAAATATGGATAGTATCAATTGAAATAAAAATATGTCCGAAATCTATTTCATGTCAAATTGTTAATAAAAAACACCCTGCCATTTCTGGTCAGGGTGCTTCGCAAGTACTTTATTTAACTAGAGAACTAGAATTTCACTAACTTTTTTGCTGAGTGTCGCTTCTTTCTTAGGAATCGAAACATGTAATATCCCTTTATCATATTTTGCATTAATCTTGTCCGAAAAACAATTATCCGGTAATGCAAACGAACGTTTGAAACTGTTGTAGGAATATTCCTTTCTGGAATAATTTGGTTCCTCTTCTGTGGTTTCAACTTCTTTTTCTGATCGGATATACAAGATTCCTTTATCCACTTCAACTTTGAAATCCTCTTTCTCTAGACCCGGAGCCGCTAAATCAAGTGTGAATTCTTTCTCATCCTCGTTAATGTTAACTGATGGAATTCTATCAACGTAGTCCCATGGTAGTGAATCACCATTTAGGTCTAGCATTGGACTTAACAATCTTCCGTTATCAAATAAACTACCTGTCCAAGTTGGTAGTAGGCTTTTTCGTTTCATTAATGTTGTCATAGTAGTTTTTTTGTCATTTGTATGAAACAAAGTTAAGTTGACTCCGAAGAGTTTCCCTTACAGCAATTTTATTATTAATTGCAGGATTTTCCGCTAGGTTCCAATCGAACCAATTAGTCTACCTTTTTTATTCTTCGTACCTTTGCATCCGCATGAATAATCATAAATCAGGTTTTGTAAATATTGTTGGGAGTCCTAATGTTGGAAAATCAACGCTCATGAATGCCATGTTAGGAGAAAAATTATCGATTGTAACTTCGAAAGCTCAAACTACAAGACACCGTATTTTGGGCATTGTCAATGAACCGGAATTCCAAGTCGTTTTCTCTGATACGCCGGGAGTAGTAAATGCTGCCTACAAGATGCACGAAGCTATGATGGGCTATGTTAATTCATCACTTAAAGATGCTGATATTCTTCTTTTTATAACGGATCCATTTGAATCTGAAATGAATCATAAGGAAACGTTAGCTAAAATTCAAAAGTTGAAAATCCCTGTTTTTTGCTTAATTAACAAAATTGATTTGGTAGATCAGGCTAAAGTAGAAGAGCGAATGAGTTATTGGAAGGAACAACTGCCAGAAGCTGAAATGATTCCAATTTCTGCATTACACATATTTAATTTGGAAAAAATTTGGGCGACAATTTTAGATTTGTTACCTGAAAGTCCGCCTTATTTTGACAAAGAAGAGATTAGTGACCGTCCTGTTCGATTTTTTGTTTCAGAAATTATTCGAGAAAAGATATTTGAGCTTTGCAAAAAGGAAATTCCTTACAGTAGCCAAGTTGAAATTGATACCTATTTGGATGAAGGATCAATTATTCGAATTCGAGCAGTCATTATTGTGGAAAGAGATTCTCAAAGAGGTATAATCATTGGAAAAGGCGGTGAAATGCTCAAAAGAATAGGAACGCAAGCTCGGAAAGATTTAGAAAAGTTTTTAGATAAAAAAGTATTTCTGGAAACGTTCGTAAAAGTTGACAAAGACTGGCGAATGAGTGATAGTAAGCTAAAGAAATACGGATACGGACATTAATTAAATTTTCAATGGTAAACATTGTTGCAATAGTAGGAAGACCAAATGTTGGGAAGTCAACTCTTTTCAATCGCTTAACAGAATCGAGAGATGCAATTGTTAAGGAAGTAAGTGGTGTAACACGCGATCGAATTTACGGAAAAGGGGAGTGGAATGGAAAAGTTTTTTCGGTTATTGACACGGGAGGTTATGCTGTTGGTTCAGAAGATATTTTCGAAGGGGAAATTCGCCGACAAGTAGATTTGGCAATTGAGGAAGCAACCGTTATTATTTTTATGGTGGATGTGATGAGCGGAATCATGGATATGGATGAGCTTGTTGCTAAAAAACTCCGTAAATCTGGCAAACCAGTGATTGTTGCTGCTAATAAGGTAGATAACACACAACGTATTGGACTCTCAGCAGAATTTTATTCTTTTGGATTAGGTGATGTGTATGATATTTCAGCAACAAACGGAACTGGAACAGGTGAAATTCTTGATGCCATAGTTCCTTTTTTCAATTTTGACGAAGATATTTCTCGCGAAGAAGACTCGTTGCCAAAAATTGCTGTTGTTGGACGACCAAATGTTGGTAAATCTTCGTTAATAAACGCTCTAACAGGAGAAGAACGAAACATCGTCACCAATATTTCAGGGACAACTAGGGACGCTATTCATACAAGATATAAATCTTTTGGTTTTGACTTTGTTTTAATTGATACAGCTGGTATCAGGAAAAAGACCAAAGTACATGAAGACATTGAATATTATTCAGTCCTTCGTTCAATTAGAACTATTGAAAATGCTGATGTCTGTATCGTAATGTTGGATGCATCCGAAGGAATACAGAAACAAGATTTAAGCATTTATTACATTGCCGAAAAAAATTCAAAGGGAGTTGTAGTTTTAGTAAATAAATGGGATTTGGTCGAAAAGGATCATACAACTATGAAAGCATACGAAGCTAAACTGAGAGAGGAATTAGCTCCTTTTAATGACGTTCCAATTATTTTCACCTCTGTTTTGACCAAACAACGTATTTATCAAGCAATTGAAGCAGCAATTCGTGTTCACGAGAATAGAACCAAGAAGATTTCAACATCTGTATTAAATGATGTTTTACTTCCAATCATTCATGCTACACCACCAGCTGCAGTTAAAGGAAAATACATCAAGATTAAATACGTTCAGCAACTACCAACCTACGCACCAGCATTTGCTATTTTTTGTAACTTACCGCAATACGTTCAGGATTCTTACAAACGATTCGTCGAAAATAAATTAAGAAAAGAGTTTGATTTTGAAGGAGTTCCGATAAAAGTTTTCTTTAGAAAAAAATAAATTGATCTTATCGCAATCATTTTTGTCCTTGAATATTACATTATTTTTGGTTGAGTTGTAAAAAGATGTTAATTTTATCCTCTCCTTAAATTATAAAATGGAATCATTATCAATATTTGCTACATCTTTAACTCCCTTAGTTCGCTTTGAACCGACTGGACTCATGGAAATTCATGGTAAGTCTATTCCTGAAAATAGTGATGAGTTTTGGTCTCCGATAATCGATTGGTTTAAGAAGTACATTAATAATCCAGCGGACAAAACGATATTTAAAATTGACATTGCCTATTTAAATATATCATCATCAAAGAATATTTTACATTTATTATATCAATTGAATGATCTAAATGAAAGGGGATTTGTTGCAGAAGTTGAATGGTATTATCATTCTGCTGATATAGATATGTTGGAAGTTGGAAAGGATTATGAACATATGGTTAAAGTACCTTTCACTTTTAAAATTTGGGAAGAAGAACTTCAGTTGGTTTAGTCTAATTCGTTAATAAAACGTTTACAAATCATTTTTCATTTTTATTTCTGAACGTTTTTTTTTATTTCATTTGTAGTTGATTATAATATTTCAACTATGAAAAAAATTACATTTTTACTTTTAAGTTTTTCATTTTCTTTTGCTCAAGCGCAACAAATAGGAAATAGCAACATGGAATCGTGGGACAATGTTGGTCAAGCTGCTGAAGAACCTACAAATTGGAATAGTTTTAAAACAGCCCAAGGTTCATTCGTGTCATTTGGATCGCAACAGCTTGAACAATCAACATCAATACGTTCGGGTGCCACAGGGCAATATTGTGCGAGAATATGGTCTAAATCTACTTTGGGGATTGTCGCAAATGGGAATATGACATTGGGGAAGATAAATATGGGTAGTACTACGCCTGATAATCCGAGTAATTATAACATTTCTCTAACTGCAGATCCCAATTTTTCAGAAGCCTTAACCTCAACACCAGATTCATTGGTTTTTTGGGTGAAATACACCGCAGCTAATGCAAATGACTCAGCACGTGTTCACGCTATTCTTCATGATACCTATGATCTAAGGGATCCCTTGGATGCGAATTCAATTCCTCACATTGTAGCTCGAGCAGAAAGAAATTATGGGAAAACGAATGGTTCTTGGGCAAGAATCTCCGTACCTTTTAATTATGTTGTTGGTTCACCAGCTCTAAGCCCATCATTTATTCTAATAACCTTTACTACAAATAAAACACCTGGAGGAGGATCTAATAATGATGA
>JBIIHD010000068.1:0-6324 GCA_044236095.1 Crocinitomicaceae bacterium
ATATTTCATTAACCCTGTTAAATTCTGCTAAATCACCAATTATAGCAAATGATTTTTCTGGTTTGAGAAGGCCGAAAGTACCATATTTAAACAAGGAAATATAAATCCGAGATAGAACCAAATAAAGATAAACCCAAGATGCCCCAAGTAAAATGTAAAGGCGAGAAAATTGCCAATCCTTGGGTAATAATGCATAAATGACGAGTATCAACAAGGTTCCTGTCCCAATGGATTTTAAAAGCTGAAAAGGTCTGTTCTCTTTATCATACAAACCTAAAATCCATGAAAAAAACAACCAGCTGAATGTGTAAAGAGGAAGGGAGATCCAAAGAACTTGATCAGGAAAATGGACATCGTGATATTTCCATTGATTGGTTAATAAAAATAATCCGATAAGAATTAATGAAAAATCAATTAAAAATGGAACGATCGAGTAAATTAATCTTTTAATAATAGATAATCCTGCTCTAAAATAAATGGCTAAATTGATTAGGAATGAAAACGACTTTGCATGATTTTTAGAAAAATGTTTTTCCGCAAAAATGACCATTGCTCTGTAGAAGACAAAAACGTAATTAACTGAGCTTTTCTTGGTGCTTTCTCCTTTGTAATGAATAATCGTTGTGTCGGAACAATAATAGTTTTTCCAACCACCTAGCTGAATTCTGTAGGACAAATCAATATCCTCCCCGTACATAAAAAATGTTTCGTCTAGGAGTCCAACTTTTTGAATGGCATCCGAACGCATAAGCATAAAAGCACCACTTAATATATCGACCTCGTGATTTTTGAATTCATCCAAAAAACCAAGATGATAGCGATTAAATTTTGGTGATTTACGAAATAATCGAGAGAGTCCAAAGATTTTATAAAATGCTACCTCAGGTGTCGGTAATCCCCTTTTTGATTCGGGTAGAAACCTTCCTTTTCCATCAACCATTCTCACTCCCAGTGCGCCGGCATCTGGATGTGATTCCATGAAATCGACCACTTTGACAAAGGTGCTTTCTTCAACAACAGTATCGGGATTTAGTAAAAGGATATATTTTGAATTGGATAATTCGATTGCTTGATTATTCGCTTTGGAAAAACCTACATTTTTTTTATTTTCAATACATTTAACAGTTGGGAATTTGGTCCTAACCATCTCAACAGAATTGTCAAGCGAATTATTATCAACTACAAATATTTCACTATCAATTCCATTTAGAGCGTTCACAACTGAATTTAAACATTGCTCCAAAAAATATTCTACATTGTAATTTACAATGATAACGGAAAGCGTATGTTTAAATTGATTTGACACTAATCAGCAATGGCAATACATGAAATTTCAATAGAGACATCCATGGGTAATTTTGAAACTTGAACTGTTTCACGTGCTGGTGGATTTTGTGAAAAATAGGTTGCATAAACAGCATTTACAGAAGCAAAGTCATCCATGCTTTTTAAAAAAATACTGCATTTCACAACCTGATTCATTTTTAATCCTGCCTCTTCAACCAAGGATTTTATATTGGTCAAAACGCGATGCGTAGCTGATTCAATCGAATCCGTAACTAATTGCCCGGTAGCAGGATCTAATGGGACCTGGCCACTTACATACAACGTATTATTTACAAGAACAGCTTGACTGTAAGGTCCAATCGGGGCAGGCGCACCCGGAATTTGAATGATTTTTTTCATAGTGATTTAAATAACGAAAAAATAAAAGTTTAATTGCCGTACTTTTGTGCAAAGAAAAGCATTTCCAACGAACAGTGAAGATTTTATTAATTGATTTTTACGATTCATTTACCTTTAACTTGGCTCATTATCTCGAACCTATGTGTTCGGAGGTTCATGTCATACGAGATAATGAGATTCAATTAAACTCTTTGAATAATTATGACAAGATAATTTTATCTCCTGGACCAGGCCTCCCTAAAGAAACACAATCATTATTTCCGGTATTAAATCAATTTGTTGGAAAAAAACCAATATTAGGAGTTTGTCTCGGCATGCAAGGAATCACAGAATTTCTTGGAGGAAACTTGACACAAAGGGAAATCATCTTGCATGGAAAACCGGTTGAAATTGAGGTATTACAAAAATTAGTATTATTCCAAAATACACCAAAAAAAATTCAAGTTGGTCTCTATCACAGTTGGAAAACAGAAATTCCGAAAGAGTTAGAAAACATATGTACCGCAAAGGATACTTTCGGCGTAAATATGGCAATTGAAGTCCCTGATTTGAAAATCTTTGGAGTGCAATTCCATCCTGAATCAATTCTTACCGACTGCGGAAAAGAAATTCTGAGAAACTTTGTTCAGTTTGAATAATTACCAATTGAATTCGGTTATTGTTTCCTGATTCTTGTGTTTTATTTTAACAAAATAAATACCTTTTTTTAGGCTCGAAACATCAATAGATTCCGATTGCTGATTGATTGATTTTGAAAATAGGACGACCTTATCCTTAGAGTATATTTCAATATTCACATCTTGTATACGACTACCATTTTTAGAAAATTGGAGTTGCCTTTTAGAAGTTGTAGACATCGTAACATAACCTAACTCCTTTTTTAAGGATTTTCTTTGCAACATAAATCTCTTTTTGGTCTTAAGTTTCGTCTTTTTGATCGGATTAAATACCCTAGGCTCATCAAATCCAAATTGAACTTTTCGATCTGACTTTATGAATGTTGAATCCGTTGCATTTTTCCACACACGAATATAATCTACCTCAAAGGAATTAGGGAAAATAGTTTTCTTGTTGATACCGGGTTTAAAAGGGCCATTGTCAACAGCAATTGATAAATTAGTAATCAAATGCATGGATGTTTTGAAGTCGCCAAGATATTCCGCAACTACATCACCATTCACGTAAAAAGTAACTTTTCCCGGCTCCCAAAGTCCTGAATAAATTACCCATTCATCAACCAGGTTTCTATTAAATTTGAGCCAAGAGCCCCACTTATATTTAATAAAAGGTAATGATTTCATTTTAATGTCTTTACAGCGATTTGGACAATGAACATCTACATGCATTTCATTATGCTTTTCACCTTTCATTTCCATAAAATCAATTTCTTCATTGGGTTCTCCTCCAAATAACCAGAACGCAGGCCATAGTCCTTGTCCTGACGGCGCCTTTGCTTTACATTCAAAATACCCGTATTTAAATTTTTCCTTGCTAAAAATGACTGACGTTAGATAATCCAATTGCATTTTATTATCGCGGATTTCTACTCCATATTTTTTGATTTGATTTGAATCTAAAATCCATTCAGGAAAAGAATACCACTGGGAAGTTGTATCTGCTCCAAGCGTCAAGACTCCATTCGATACATAGGTCATTTCAGGCGCAGCAAACATCCGGGTTTTGAAATCTAACCCTCCCCACTGATAAATGGTTAACCACTTATCCGAATTAATTTTTTCTCCTTGAAATTCATCATTGAAATACGGACGATATTGTTCAATGGAGTCTTCTGAGATTTTCCATAAAATTGAATTTCCCTGATTAAATGCTGAAAAAGCAAGACATAAGAAGATTATTAATTTAATTTTCATCGCTCATTTTGATTTAAAAACAAAGCTAATAAATCTTTTTCAGAACAATTTTCAATTTCTACCGTAGAACTTTCCCATCGTGCAACAATACAAGTTGATCCATTATTGCTTTATATTAAGCTTGTTATTTTTAATAGCATGTTCAAGTAGATCCGTTCCGATTCAGAACGTCTCAAAAATTGATTTGGCACAATTAAAAAAGAAAGGGGTTATTACCATGCTCACAGAGAATAGTTCAACTTCCTATTACATTTTTAGAGAAAATGAACTTGGATTTGAATATGAAATATTGAAAGACTTTGCAAAGCATTTAGGGCTAAAGCTACAAGTAAAGGTAGTGTCTGACGCGCGCAAATTTCACACATTTCTAAATGATGGAGAAGGAGATATTATTGCTTGCAATTATGCAATTACAAGAGATCGAAAAAGAATACATGATTATTCTATTCCTTACTTCAACACCAAACAGGTTTTGGTTCAACAAAAGCCAAACGGTTGGGAAGAAATGAATCCTAATGAAATTAAAAAGCATCTAATTACGGATCCCGTTGACCTAAAAAATAGAACTGTTCATGTTCGATACAATTCATCCTACTACAAACGACTTGTTAATATTCAACAGGAAATCGGAGATACAATTTATATTAGAGAAATAGAAGGAGATCCAGTAACAGAAGATTATATTTCTGCTGTAGCCAATGGAAACATTCCACTTACAATCTCTGAAGAAAATATTGCACGACTTTCGGCAAAAGAAAACACAAAATTAGATATCTCGACAGCTATTTCCTTTACTCAATCAATCGCTTTTGGGATACGAAAAACGAGTCCAGAATTGAAAAAGAGTTTAGATGCATGGCTAAAAAGCTATTTAACAACTGAACGTTACAAAGAATTAGTAGAACGCTATTTTGGACCAAATGAATTTGGGGCAGAACCACAAATGCCGAATGACGCGAATCAATTTATTGATGGTCAATTATCGCCTTATGATGACCTATTTAAGTCAACTGCAAAAAAATATAATGAAGATTGGTTGTTGCTTGCAGCTGTTGCTCATCAAGAAAGTAGATTTAATCCAAATGTTATTGGGTTAGGCGGAGCATATGGAATGATGCAATTTATGCCTATATCAGGACCAAGTTATGGAGTTTATCCTAATTCAACACCAGAAGTTCAAATTAATGGGGGCATGAAAATGCTTAAGGAACTTTTAGATAAATACGCTAAGGTTCCAAAGCGAGAGGATCAAATAAAATTTGCATTAGCAGCTTACAATGCAGGTTTTTGTCACATCGATGATGCGATGAAGTTAGCTGGTAAAAATGAATTGAACCCTTACGTTTGGAAGGATAATGTTGAGTTAATGATCCGAAATTTGTCCAAACCAATTTATTATCGCGATAATACGGTTCAATGCGGAGCTTACAGGGGACATGCGACTGATTATGCGAATACCATTTATTCACAATACATGAAATGGAAAGAGGAAATCAAATAAGGAATGTGCCGCGCCTTATTGTGATTCAAGGACCAACAGCAAGTGGTAAAACCAAATTAGCTATTGAAGTAGCCAAAAAGTTAGAAACGGTAATAATCTCAGCTGATTCTCGCCAATTTTACAAAGAGATATCAATAGGAACTGCTAAACCTAGTTGGGATGAAATGAAAGGGGTTGATCACTATTTTATTGATTCTCATAATTTAGTTGATGATGTTAGCGCCTCACGTTTTGCAACTGAAGCGAGAAAACTCATTGAAGATAAACTTTTTAATTTAGACTCAATAATCATTGTTGGTGGTTCCGGATTATTTATCCAAGCATTGTGTGAGGGACTAGATGATATTCCCCACGATCCCACTCTTCAAAAAGAGCTGAATGAACACTGGAAAAAAGAAGGGCTTGGATCATTTTTAATTGAATTAGAAAATAAAGATCCGGAGTATTTCAATTTAATCGATAAAAATAACCCATTACGCGTAATTCGAGCCATTGAAGCCATGAGACTAACTGGAAGCACAGTTACAAATCTGCGAAAAGGCGTGAAATCAAATACTTTAGGTCATGTAGATTATTATACGTTTTCTCCGAATAGAGATGAATTATATACCCGAATTAATAAAAGAGTAGATGAAATGATTGAATTAGGTTTAGAGGAGGAGGCTTATAGCGTTCGTCACTTAAAACATTTAAAATCTCTTCAAACTGTTGGATATAAAGAGTTTTTTGATTATTTCGAAGGAAATCTAACTAAGGAAAAAGCCATCGAATCAATTAAACAACACTCTAGAAATTACGCCAAAAGGCAAATTACTTGGTTTAAAACTCATCATCCCGGAACTTATTTATTCGGAAACTTAGATGAAAATCTTGAAATAATTCTCAATACTTGTAAATAACAAAAGTCGCCCTTTTGAGGCGACTTGTTTTGTTGAACGCTTTGTCTTTTTATTGTACGATGAATTTGATGCTTTGCGTGTTGTCTGCTGTTTTTACATTTGCTACGTAAACTCCTGGTGTTAATCCTTCAAAGCTTGCACTTGTTGCGTTCTCTACATTTTTTGTACTTACTATTTGTCCTGCTTGGTTGATGATGTTGATTTGTTCAACATTTGCGTTTGTCCATGTGATTGTTCCGCTTCCGTTGTTTGGGTTTGGATATAATTCGAATGTTGCTGCTTCTTCAACGATGCTTGCAGCTTCCATAGCTACATACGTTCCGATGTTCAATTCACATCCGTTTGCATCTGTTACATTTACTTCGTA
>JBIIHD010000069.1:0-6317 GCA_044236095.1 Crocinitomicaceae bacterium
TGTTTGGCTAGGTGAGAGAATTACAGAAAAAGGTATTGGTAATGGAATTTCGTTGTTAATTACAGTAGGAATATTAGCAAGACTACCAGGAGCCTTTTTTGCAGAGATTAACTTTAGTACAAATCCAATCATGATTGTTTTAGAGATTATTTCTTTCATGTTGGTTGTACTCTTTACGATTTTGATCGTTCAGGGTGTTCGTAAAATCCCTCTAAATACGGCAAAAAGAATTGTTGGAGCTCGTGCTGTTGAAGAGCAAGGTGCAAGGAATTATTTGCCAATTAAAGTTAATGCAAGTGGTGTGATGCCAATTATTTTTGCTCAGGCTATTATAACAATTCCTATGATGGTTTTTTCAAGTACTGCTCCTGGTGAGGGAAACTTCATTCAAAGAACATTGAGTGATATCTATGGATTAGGATATAACGTTATTCTTGCATTATTAATAATCATTTTTACTTATTTCTATACCGCTATTATGATTAATCCTCGTAAAATTGCAGATGATCTTAAACGCGGTGGTGGGTTTATTCCGGGTATTCGTCCTGGTGAGGAGACAGCAGAGTATATTGATTCTTTAATATCTCGAATTACTTTCCCAGGTTCATTATTTTTAGCGGCGATTGCTATTTTGCCTTCAATTGCTAAACAGGCTGGAGTGAATGATGCTTTTGCCATGTTTTTTGGTGGGACTTCTATATTGATTATGGTTGGTGTTGTATTGGATACGCTACAACAAATTGAATCTTATTTATTGAATCGTCATATGGATGGATTAATGGAAGGTACACGAGTTAGAGGTAGGAGAAGTCCAAACGAATTATCAGGTTTTTAAATAAAATGGCAAAACAAGCATCCATAGAACAAGACGGAATTATTCTCGAGGCATTACCAAACGCTATGTTTAAGGTGGAATTAGAGAATGGTCTTGTAATCATTGCGCATATTTCTGGAAAGATGAGAATGTTTTACATTAAAATATTGCCAGGAGATAAAGTTAAGGTAGAAATGTCACCTTATGATTTGACAAAAGGTAGGATATCATTCAGATATAAATAAAATAGAAAAAGATGAAAGTAAGAGCATCAGTTAAAAAAAGAACTGCGGATTGCAAAATTGTAAAACGTAAAGGAAGAGTTTATATTATTAACAAAAAGAACCCAAAACTTAAGCAACGTCAGGGATAATATTATTTTTTAGTATGGCACGTATAGCTGGAATAGATTTACCAAAAAACAAAAGAGGAGTAATCGGATTGACTTACATCTTCGGTATTGGAAGAAGTACTTCCAAAAAGATTTTGAATGATAACAATATTGATGAGAACATTAAAGTTCAGGATTGGAATGATGATCAGTTGTCAGCGATTCGTAATGCAATCAATGAAATTAAAACTGAGGGTCAGCTTCGTTCTGAAATTCAATTGAATATTAAACGATTAATGGATATCGGTTGTCAAAGAGGAATTAGACATAGAGCGGGTCTTCCAGTTCGGGGTCAGCGAACAAAAAATAACTCTAGAACGAGAAAAGGAAGACGTAAAACTGTTGCGAACAAGAAAAAAGCTACTAAATAATAAATAGTTGAGATGGCTAAGACAAATCAGAAAAAAAGAAAAAACGTTAAAGTAGATCCAGCTGGGGAAGCGCATATCCAAGCTACTTTTAATAACGTAATCATTTCACTTACCAATGGTGGTGGTCAAGTAATTTCGTGGTCCTCTGCAGGTAAAATGGGATTTAAAGGTTCTAAAAAGAACACCCCATATGCGGCTCAAGTTGCGGCTGAAGATGCTGCAAAGGAGGCACATGACTTCGGACTTAGAAGAGTAAGAGTATATGTAAAAGGTCCAGGCGCTGGTCGTGAGTCTGCTATCAGAGCAATTCATAATACAGGTATAGAAGTAACTGAAATTATTGATGTGACTCCATTGCCTCATAATGGATGTAGACCACCTAAGAAAAGAAGAGTTTAATAATTTTTAACCAGGAAGGTCTCACTATCGAAGGATTGCCTTAATTCATAGTACTTCCACAAAATAAATAGTATGGCAAGATATAGAGGTCCCAAAACAAAAATTGCGAGACGTTTTAGAGAAGCAATTTTTGGACCGGACAAAGCATTAGAAAGAAGAAATTATGGACCGGGTCAACACGGTCCGGCGAAGCGAAGAGGTTCGAAACAATCTGAGTACGCTATCCAATTAGGAGAAAAGCAAAAAGCAAAATACACATATGGTATTTTGGAAAGACAATTTAGAAATTTGTTTGATAAAGCTTCTCGAATGAAAGGAATCACAGGTGAAAATTTATTAGCACTTTGTGAATCCAGATTGGATAATACCGTATTTAGATTGGGCGTTGCGCCATCAAGAAGAGCTGCTCGACAATTAGTTAGTCACAAACACATTACTGTGAATGGAGATGTTGTAAATATTCCGTCTTATACACTTCGAGTAGGTGATGTTGTCGGAGTAAGAGAGAAATCTAAATCATTAGAAAATATCTCCTCATCACTCAACTCAAATAGTAAAAAGTTTGACTGGTTAGATTGGAATTCAACTTCGATGTCTGGTAAATTCATTTCAATTCCTGCGAGGGATATGATTCCAGAAAACATCAAAGAACAGTTAATCGTCGAATTATATTCTAAATAATAAATTATTTCGCTTCATTATGGCAATATTAGATTTTCAAAAACCAGATAAAGTTGTTCTTGTTCATTCGGATGAGCGTGAAGGGCAATTCGAATTTAGACCGTTAGAACCTGGATATGGAATTACTGTGGGTAATTCTTTAAGAAGAATACTCTTATCTTCCCTAGAGGGTTTTGCAATTGCTTCTGTTAAAATAGAAGGGGTAGATCACGAATTTTCTGCCATCAAAGGAGTTGTTGAGGATGTTACCGAAATAATTTTGAATTTAAAACAAGTTCGTTTTAAACAACAAATTGAAGGGACAAACTCTGAAACTGTAATTGTATCAGTATCAGGACAAAAACAATTAACTGCCGGAGATATTGGCAAATTCACTTCTGCATTTCAAGTCTTAAACACGGATTTAGTGATTTGTAATATGGAATCCAATGTTAAGTTGAATATTGAACTTAATATTGTTAAGGGTAGAGGTTATGTTCCTGCCGAAGAAAATAAGAATCCAGAAGCAACATTCGGAACGATAGCCGTAGATTCTATCTTTACCCCAATTGTAAATGTTAAATACTCAGTTGAAAATTTTCGTGTAGAGCAAAAAACAGACTACGAAAAGCTAATTATCGACATTAAAACTGATGGTTCTATTCAACCTAAAGAGGCTTTGAAAGAAGCAGCTAAGATTTTGATTCATCATTTTATGTTATTCTCAGATGAAAGAATTTCAATTGAAAATGAATCTAAGTCTGATAACGAAGAGTTTGATGAGTCTTCTCTTCACATGCGTCAATTGTTGAAAACCAAGCTTGTGGATATGGATTTGTCTGTTAGAGCTTTGAATTGTTTAAAAGCGGCTGAGGTAGATACGTTGGGAGAACTGGTTGCGTTTGCTAAGTCCGATTTGTTAAAATTCAGAAATTTTGGTAAAAAATCTTTAACTGAATTAGAAGAATTGGTGGATAACAAAGGGTTAACTTTTGGAATGAACGTGGCTAAATATAAATTAGACATTGACTAAGAATTAGAAATCATGAGACACGGAGATAAAGTAAATAACTTAGGTAGAAAGTCAGCGCACAGAAAGGCGATGATTTCAAATATGGCCTGTTCTTTAATTCAACATAAGAGAATTAATACAACTTTGGCGAAAGCAAAAGCTTTAAGGGTGTTTGTTGAACCCCTTTTAACAAAATCCAAAACAGATTCTACTCATTCTAGAAGGATTGTTTTTTCATACCTTCAAGACAAAGAGATTGTCACTGAACTCTTTAGAGACATAGCACCGAAAATTGCAGAAAGGAACGGTGGATATACTAGAATCATCAAAACAGGTTATAGAGTAGGAGATAACGCAGAAATGTGTTTGATTGAGTTAGTTGATTTTAATGAGTTGTATTCAAACGAATCATCCAAAAAGACTACTCGTAGATCCCGAAGAGGTGGTTCTAAAAAATCATCAGAATCAACTTCTGAATCTTTGGTGGAAACTGTTGAAAATACCGATTCGGAAAATTTAGTTGTTGATGTTGCTTCAGCAGAAGTAGTTCAAGATGCGGAGGTATTAGATGAGGCAGTCGTTTTAGAGGATAATTCTGATGAAGTATCTGAAAATAAGTCAGACGTCGCTAATGAGGAAACAGAATCCAGCGATGAAGAATCTAAAAAAGATTAGTATTAACAAATTGTTGATAAAAAAGGTGGCCTCTGGTCACCTTTTTTTTTGTCATTCAACTTGCCTATGGAATTTTGAAATTAACTTTGTTCAAATAAATATTTATGATAAATAGACCGGAAGCTATATTAATGTTGGAGGATGGTACAACTTATTCTGGATATGCTGTAGGTAAAATCGGAACGACGTCTGGAGAAATTGCTTTTAATACTGGGATGACTGGTTATCAAGAGGTTTTTACGGACCCATCTTATTTTGGACAAATTCTCATAATGAATACTGCTCATATTGGAAATTATGGGGTACATCCGGAAGAAGTTGAATCAGATTCTATGAAAATTTCCGGTTTGATAGTTAAAAAATTTTCAGACGGTTTCTCTAGAGTATCAGCAGATGGTTCACTTCAGTCATATATGGAAAAAAATTCTGTGGTTGGTATTTCAGATGTGGATACCCGATCTTTAGTTCGTCATATTCGTAGTAAAGGAGCAATGAATTGTATCATATCTTCAGAAGAATCGGACATTCAGGAATTACAAAGGAAATTGTCGAATACTCCTTCTATGAATGGGTTAGAACTTTCTTCAAAAGTTGCTACAAAAAAAAGTTATGCTGTCGGTGACCAAAAGGCCCAATATCGTGTTGCCTTACTAGATTTTGGAGTTAAGAAAAATATTATTCGTTGCTTAGTAGAAAGAGGTTGTTTTGTTAAAGTTTTTCCACTAAATACTGATATTGAGGAATTAATGAATTTTAATCCTGATGGGTTCATGTTATCGAATGGACCCGGAGATCCATCTGCAATGCCTGAATCAATTAATCTTGTCGGAAACGTAGTGGATTCAGGAAAACCCATCTTTGGAATATGTTTGGGGCATCAGATTTTAGGTTTGAGCCAAGGTTTAAAAACGGAAAAAATGTTCAATGGTCATAGGGGTATCAATCATCCAATAAAAAATTTAAAAACCGGAAAAGGTGAAATCACCTCCCAAAATCATGGTTTTGTAATTACAAAGGAAAGTATTTCCTCAAATTCAAGTTGTCGTATAACTCATCTACATTTAAATGATGATTCCGTGGCAGGAATTGAATTAATTGATAAACCTGTTTTTTCTGTTCAATATCATCCTGAAGCATCAGCAGGGCCTCATGATTCAAGGTATTTATTCGATCAATTTATTGAAAACATGAACCAATTTAAAAATTAATATGAGTTACATTTCAAAAGTTCACGCTAGACAAATTTTAGATTCACGTGGAAATCCAACAATAGAAGTTGATGTGTTAACTACCGACGGTTTGATCGGACGTGCTGCAGTTCCTTCTGGCGCCTCCACTGGGATTCATGAAGCTGTAGAGCTCCGAGACAACGATAATTCAAAATACCTAGGAAAAGGTGTTCTTAATGCTGTTAATAATGTGAATATCACAATCAACGAACTCCTAGTTGGAATGGATGTTTTGGACCAAAAAGCAATTGATTTAGCTTTATTGAATTTAGATGGTACAGATAATAAATCGCATATTGGAGCAAATGCAATTTTAGGTACTTCCCTTGCGGTTGCCCGCGCGGCTGCTGACTCATCGAATATGAGCCTCTATAAATATGTTGGTGGTGTAGGTGCGGTTACAATGCCCGTCCCTATGATGAATATACTGAACGGAGGTTCACATGCAGATAATTTAATTGATATTCAGGAGTTTATGGTGATGCCTTTCGGTGCATCGAGTTTTTCTGAAGGTCTCCGTTGGGGAACTGAAATTTTTCATCATTTAAAAGGGGTATTAAAAAAACAAGGTATGTCCACTAATGTGGGAGATGAAGGAGGTTTTGCACCCAATTTGAAATCAAATGATGAGGCCATAGAAGTCGTTCTTCAAGCTGTAGAAAAAGCAGGTTTCCGTCCAGGAGAAGATGTTTATATTGCATTAGATGCGGCGTCTTCTGAATTTTACAAATCCGATTCTGGAATCTATCATTTTGAATCTACTGGT
>JBIIHD010000070.1:0-6278 GCA_044236095.1 Crocinitomicaceae bacterium
AATTGCTAAATACCATAAACGAAAATTAGTTTCAAAATATGGTGATTATGGATACCCTTCAACGCCGTTCAATTTACCGGATAATAAAAGTCAAGGATATTTAGTCTATGGCGGATTCAATCATTATATTTTCAAGCAAACAGCAAATGATGCCATTATTATTTCAACCAAAGTATTTACCCTATTGGAAGTAATAACTTCATTTTCCTATGTTTTTACTTTTTTAGGACTTCTTATGCTGCCCTATTATTTCGCCCGAAATGGTGGTTCGGTTTTTAAAAACACTCTTTCTTTAGCACTTAAGATTCAATTACTTCTTGTCACTGTGGTATTCTTTTCACTCTTTGCTTTTGGATGGGGTAGTGGGATTTTTGTCCGAAATCAATATGAAAAATTTACTACCAAAATTATTAACGAAAAGTTAGTTTCCTTGGAGACAGAACTTCGCAATAAAATTGGGGAGATGAAGTATTTGGATATTTACGAAAATGGCAACTACATAAATTTTTTACTTTTAAAACTTTCACGTGTATTTGTAACAGATATTAATTTGTACGATCCGGATGGCCATTTGCTTGCTACATCGAGGCCTAAGGTTTTTAATATCGGATTGACAGGCGAACAGATGAATCCTCAGGCATTTAATCAGCTTAAAATTCAAAATAAAAGCGAATTTAGCCATCAAGAGAATATTGGTGAACTCAATTATGTTTCGGCATATCTGCCATTTTTTAATTCAGAAGGTAATCTATTGGCCTTCGTTAATCTTCAGCATTTTGGGCAGCAAAATGAGCTTGAAAATCAAATCCAACAATTCTTAGTGGCGATCATTAATGTATTTGTTCTGTTACTAGCGATTTCTATCATTTTAGCGATTGTTATGTCAAATTGGGTAACTAAACCTCTTAGGCTTCTTCAAACGAATCTTTCGTTAATTAAATTCGGGAAGAAAAATCAAATGATCAACTATAATAAAAATGACGAAATAGGCGCATTGGTTAAAGAATACAACAATAAACTTCAAGAGCTTGAACAAACAGCAGATCAATTGGCCAGAAGTGAAAGGGAATCTGCATGGCGCGATATGGCAAAACAAGTAGCACATGAAATTAAAAATCCGCTTACTCCCATGAAATTGAGTATTCAACAAATGATGCGGGTATTTGAAAAAGAAAATCCTGAGGCAAAATCAAAAATTGATCGTTTAGCAAATTCACTCATTGAACAAATTGATGGCTTGACCAAAATAGCAAATGAATTCTCCAATTTTGCCAAAATGCCTGCTCCTGTTTTAGAAAAAATTGAATTGACTGAAATTATCCAAAATGTTGTATCGCTGTTTAAACAAGAGGCACCAAATATTGAATTCTTTTCTTCATCCAGCGAGATTTATATCGATGGCGATAAAGATCAATTAATTCGAGCAATTAATAATTTATTACAAAACTCATTGCAGTCCTTTGAATCAAAACAGGTAGGTGAAATTAAGGTAGAAATAACTCAAAAAAATAATTTGGCTCTCATTTCAATTTCTGACAAAGGAAGAGGAATTCCGATGGATCAACAAGATAAGATTTTTGTACCCTATTTTACAACAAAAACTACCGGAACCGGTATCGGGCTTTCTATGACTAAGCAAATTATTGAAAACCATAATGGTAAAATTAGTTTCAAAACGAAGGAGAATCATGGAACTACTTTTACAATTGAACTTCCCATTTTAATCAGAACCGAAAAGAACTAAAAAATTATTCTTAATATTGACCTCTAATTTGTAAATATGCGATATATACCTTATCTCCTTGTCTTGTTCTTATTAATGGCCTGTAAAACTCATGAAGACCTATCATTCACGTATGACGCTAATGCATCAGGTAATGAATCTATGGCATTTGATGATGAAGGCTATGATGGCCCTTATGATATCAATGAAGAGTTAGAAGAAATTGAAAATCCATACAATCCTAGTCGAACTATTTATAATGATTTAGTACATACTAAATTGGAAGTGAATTTTAATTGGGGAAAATCTAGGATGAATGGAAAAGCTTCAATTACCCTAAAGCCTCATTTTTATCAAACGGATAGCCTAACGCTCGATGCAAAAGGAATGGATATTCTTTCTGTATCGATGAATGGAAAAAATCTATCTTATACTTACGACAGTACGCAGATTCATGTTAAATTGGATAAAACTTATAAAAAAGATGAAAGCTATACCGTTTTAATTGACTACGTAGCGAAGCCTGATGAAAGAGAAACTGGTGGCAGTATGGCCATATCATCAGATAAAGGATTATATTTTATCAACCCAAAACAAGAGGATAAAGCGAAAATGCCACAAATTTGGACTCAAGGTGAAACCGAGGCAAACTCTGTTTGGTTTCCAACGATTGATTCGCCGAATTCTAAATCTACTCAAGAAATTTTTATAACAGTTGAGGATAAATACATCACTTTGTCCAATGGAAAAATGATAGCATCCAAAAAGAATCCAGATGGTACTCGAACAGATCATTGGAAACAAGACCTGACTCATGCTCCTTATTTGTTTATGATGGCGGTTGGAAAATTTAAAATGGTTAAAGATTTTTATACTAGACCTGATGGTTCTAAAATGGAAGTTAATTATTACATCGAACCTACAAAATCAGATACAACAGACAAGCAAATTGAGCAATATGCCAAAGGAATTTTTGGGGAAACACCGGCGATGATTAAATATTTTTCCAAATTATTGGGCGTTGAATATCCATGGGATAAATACAGTCAAATTGTTGTGCGTGACTATGTGTCTGGAGCCATGGAGAATACAGGAGCTGTCATTTTTGGAGACTTTGTTTATAAAAATGATCGTGAATTATTAGATGGAAATGATCAATCAACCATAGCTCATGAATTGTTTCATCATTGGTTTGGAGATTACGTAACGTGCGAGTCTTGGGCTAATTTGCCTTTGAATGAGTCATTTGCTAATTATTCTCAATACTTATGGGATGAACATAGATATGGTTTGGATGAGGCTAATTATCAGGCAGAAGAAGAGGCCAAAGGATATTATAATTCCTCTAATGGAGGGAATCACCATAATTTAATAAATTATAACTATTTTGATAAAGAGGACATGTTTGACGGTCATTCTTACAACAAAGGGGGACGCATTCTTCACATGTTGCGAAATTACCTTGGAGATGATGCTTTTTTTAAAGGGCTAAATCTTTATTTGACTCAAAATAGATACAAAGCTGCTGAAGTGCATCATCTTAGATTAGCGTTTGAGGAAGTTTGCGGGGAAGATTTAAACTGGTTTTTCAATCAATGGTTTTTTGGTAAAGGTCATCCTGTTTTACAAGTTTATCAGGTAAATGAAAAAGAAAATTCCAAAGTAAAATTGACAGTGTATCAAAAACAGAATTTAGATGAGTGTCCTTTGTATAAACTTCCTGTTGATGTTCTAATACATGATTCAAATGGAAAAAGAACTCAAAGAATTACCATTGATATTGAACAACAAGATTTTGAATTCAGTTATACAGGTGAATTGAGGAATGTAATTTTTGATGTTAATCAAGTTCTTTTAGGCTCAGTATATATTGACAAACCAATCGATCAATTTTTAGATCAATATCAGCCATCTTATTCATACAAACTAAGGGCTCAAGCTATTAAATATGCCAAACGTAAACAAGACGACAAAGGACAACAAATTATTTTAGATGCTTTGAAAGATCCTTTTTGGCATATTCGTGAATTGGCTCTGGATGGTGTGGAAAAACTTTCAGGAAGCTATTTAGAAAAGGCTAAAAAATTGATTGAGGAGATAGCGTTGAATGATCCAAAATCGAATGTCCGAAAAGCTGCTTTGAAGTGTATTTCTAAAACATTTGATGAATCAAGTCAAATAAAAATTTATACTGACCGAATTGAGAAAGATAGGTCTTACTCAGTAATTGTTCAAGCACTTTCAAAATTAACAGCAGTTGATAAGGACCAAGGTTTGAAAAAAGCTGGAGAATTAATAGCTAAGGATAAAGAAGAAAAGATTTTGGCTGCTGTGGCTGAAGTTTATGGTGAACATGGCACAGAAGAAAATTTTGCGTTTTTTGAAAAGATCTTTTATGAAAACAAATTTCAAGGATTTGATGAATTGAATGTAGTTGGAGCATTATTGAATTTTTGCTACAATTCGAATTCTAAAGTAATTGAAAAATCGTATACAATTTTTGATTATCTGAAACGTGAAGGTAACTCCATTACAAAAACCTATTTTGGTCAAATAGCTGAGTACATTTTCAACATTATTTCTCAAAAAATGGAGAATGAAACTGAAAATTTGGAAGAAAAAGCAGAATTAGAACGTTTACTTAAAGTATACGAACAGTTAATTGAAGAATAAATTTTGATTTTGGACGTTGATTCAATATGCGTCAGAATTATTTTATCATCTGTTTATTTTTGACGTCTTTTTCTCTGAATTCACAATCAGATTATAAATTAATTTATTCATTTACAGATGGTTGCCCTAGCAATAAACTACCTGATTCTGTCTTTAAATCAAAACTTTTAGCTGATAAATATATAATTTCTCTACAAAATCAATTTATCGAAAAAGGGTATTTACTTTTTTCCACTGAATGTAAGATAGAAACGGATAAAAGTAAAAATATTGAAATTTATTTCGGGCCCAAATTTAAATCAGCACAAATTCAGGTTGATTCCATTGAGCAAAAATTTCTAAAGAGAAATAATATTTACTTCTCACAAGTTTCATTGACGTCAGATAGATTAAGTAAGTATTTTAAACAGATTTCAGAAGCGTATTTGTATCAAGGTTATCCTTTTGTAAAATTACAATTGACAAGTATTAAACTTGTTGACTCTACTGAATTTAGGGGTAATTTGAACATTATAAAAGGAGAACAATTTAAATGGGGGAAAATCATAGTAAAAGGTGATTCTTCCATTTCACAGTCCCTAATTCAAAATATCAGTGGAATTCGTTTTAAGAAAATTTACAATGAGAAAATGATTGAACAACTTGATAATGAGTTGAGTCTTATTCCTTTTATCGATCAATATAAAAAGCCAGAATTACTTTTTTCAAATAAGGAAGTTGATGTTTATGTATTTGTAAAATCGAATCCAGTTAGTTCTATTAATGGAGCTGTTGGACTACAGCCAAATCCTTCCACGCAAAGAATGGCATTTACTGGTCAAATTCAATTAAAACTTCAAAACGCATTGAAAAAAGCAGAATTAATTGAAATGAACTGGAGAAGTATTCAACCTGGAACACAGAACTTATATTTAAATGGGAATGTACCTTATTTATTTAAATCAAAATTTGGAATTGATGGAAAATTCAACCTTTATAAAAGAGATACTAGTTTCATTGAAATAAAATCATCTATTGGAGTTACTTACCAATTAAAAAACAATTTTTATTTCAAAGGATTTTATTCTTTTTGGTTAAGCAATCTTCTCAATAATGGAAATCAAACAAGCCTTTCAAGTACTTCAAATAGTTCTTATGGCATTTCAATAATTCGTAAAAAATTAGATTATCTTCCGAATCCTAGAAAGGGGACTAGTTTATTTGTTGAAATGTCTGCTGGAAACAGAAAAATAACTACAATATCAGATCAAAGGTTTACTGCTAAAGGGACGTTAGTTTTTGATAAATATTTTCCTTTAGCGAAAAGGCACGTTTTGAAGATGGGTTTTTTCTCTGAATGGATTTATAACGAACAAACTTTTTCAAATGAAAGACTGCGTTTTGGTGGGCTAAATTCTCTAAGAGGATTCAATGAAGAGGAACTTTATGCTACGTTTTATGCGAATGGTCAAGTAGAATACAGATTTTTATTAGATAGAAATTCAACTTTATTTGCGTTTTACAACCAATCGTGGTATGAAGATAATTCAGTTGCAATTTATAGAAATGATAAGCCTTTGGGATTTGGTGCGGGGCTTTCATTTGGTACTAAATTGGGAATTTTTTCCATTACCTATGCCTTGGGTAAACAACTACAAAATCAAATCCAATTGAATCAGGGTAAAATTCACATCGGATATATATCTTACTTTTGATAAAATTATCGAATCAATGTTAAATGTCCTACGACAATTTTTCGTTCATCTACTTTTGGATTCTTATATATGATTTTGTAGGTATAAGTTCCGTCATTGACACCTCTTCCATCGATACTGTATGATCCATCCCATCCTACATTGACATCATGTGTTTCAAAAATGATTTCACCCCATCTGTTGAAAAT
>JBIIHD010000071.1:0-6223 GCA_044236095.1 Crocinitomicaceae bacterium
GCTACAGGAGAACATGGTTTTACTACATTTTGATTGAATCCTGTACAATAGACAAATGGTTTCATGGTAGATCCAACTTGTCGCTTACCAGTTCTAACATGGTCATAGGCAAAGTGTTTGATATCAACGCCTCCCACCCATGCTTTCACAAATCCAGTTTGAGGTTCAATTGAAACGAGACCAGAATGAATATAACTTTTATAGTATAAAATAGAGTCATCTGGAGTCATAACAGTGTCTATTTCTCCACGGTAGGAGAAAACGCGCATTTGAGCAGGTTTTTTGAAATTTTTTAATATTTCATCCTCGCTTACACCTTCAATTTTCAGTTGCTTATATCGATAGGTTGATTGTCGAGCATTTTGCATAATTCTACTTATATCAGCTTCAGAAAGTGAATTTGAGAAAGGTGGATGTTTGAGTGTTTTAAAATTATTACTAAATAATCCTTGAAGTTCATTTCTAAGGTGTCTATCTACTGCATATTCCGCATATTTCTGCATGCGCAAATCAAGTGTTGTGTAAATTTTAAGCCCGTCTTGATAAATGTTATACGGCAAACCATCTTCTCTTTTATACATCAATGAACCATCCGGATTTTTTCGGGCAAATAATTCAGTTAACTCTTTTCTGAGTGCTTCTCGAAAATAAGGCGCGACGCCATCCTTGTGGTCAACACGTTGATAATTTACAACTACAGGCTTCACCTTCAACGCATCATATTCTGCACGTGTTAATTTATTTTTCAATGCTGGATTATTTTGCTCGGAATTCTTAACCCATTGCATAAGTACTTGATTACGGCGTTCTACCGCTCGAAGTGAATCTTTTGACCTTCTTTCAGCAATTTCCGATGCACTCACTTTAGATACATCTATTTTTTTCTCAGCAGCAATTAAGCGATCGTATTTTTTAATTTGTGGCGTGTAAGGGTTAAATAATGACGGATTTTTACACATTCCAATTAACATAGCTGCCTCTTCTTTTGATACCGTCTTAGCAGTTTTATTGAAATAAATTCGTGCAGCATTTTCAATTCCCACGGCATTGTACAAAAAGTCAAATTGATTTAAGTACATCGTAATAATTTCCTCTTTTGTGAAACGTTTTTCTAGGCGGGTAGCAATGATATTTTCTCGAGCCTTTTCAATGATACGTTTGAAAATATTATCTGCCTTTTCAATTTCCGTCTTTTCCCCCGTCATTTTTGCCATGTCTTCACGCTCTCTACGTTGAAGAGTAAAAATTAACTTCGACAATTGTTGTGTAATAGTAGATGCCCCTCCTGCTTTACCAGCATTAACAACTGCCCTTCCAAGTGCTTTAAAATCAACCCCTGAGTGTTCAACAAATCGTTCGTCCTCTGTTGAGATTAATGCATCAAGAATATAAGGAGATATATTCGCATAAGATGTACTTGTTCTGTTTACTTTAAAGTAACGTCCTATGGTATCACCATTTTCGGCTAAAATTAAAGATGCCTGAAGTTCGGGTGGATTATCAAGCATAGATACGGGAGGCATTGAATCTTCAGGCTGAAAGATAAGTAAAGATAAAACCAATAAAAATGGAATCAGCGAAATAGTCCAAAACCCAATGATTAATTTTTTTCTTGTTGAATTAGGCTTATTTGTTTCTTTCATGAGAACTTTAATTAAATTTTCAGTGCATCAAAATTAACGTAAAACATCCATTCTTTGACTATCTAATTTTAACAATATGAACATCATAATGGTGAAAGAAAGGATAGAAGACCCCCCGTAACTAAAAAATGGCAAGGGAATACCGATTACAGGTGCAAATCCTATGTTCATACCAATATTGATAGCAACGTGATAAAACAATATCATCGCAACACAATAAGCATAAACTCGATTGAAAACTGAGCGTTGTCTTTCTGCGATAAAAACCACCCTTGTCAAAATGACTAAATACAAAACTACAAGAATAAAAGTACCCATATATCCCCATTCTTCAGCAAATGGACAAAAGATAAAATCAGTTTCACTCTCAGGCACGTGATTGGAGCGAACACTTGAAATAGATGCATTTTTATACCCTTTCCCTTGCATTCCACCAGAGCCTACGGCAGCCATTGCACGGTTTCGATTATAGTCTTCACCATCAGGATCTTCCCTCATTCCGAGAAAAAACTCGATACGTTCTTTTTGATGCCCAGCTAGACTTGAAAAACCAAAATGAACGGTCAATATTACACTTAATGATAGAAAATAACCCAAAAGAATGGCCATAGTTAAGTTTCCGCGATCTCGTTTTGAACTATACTTTTGAACAATAAAAAATCCTAAAAATCCAATTATGGATAAGGTAACAATAATAAAAATGAACCCGGAAATTTCTAAAGAAGAAAGGAATGAAAAGACAACAAAAACCCTTGATGAAAGAATTGTTAAAACGGCTAAAATAATAATTACAAACAAAATTGGAATGAAGTGAGTACCAACCCATGTTTGCTTAAATTTTACATTAGGTATAGCGTTAATTACATTGAGAAAAATCGGGTCGAACGTTATTCCTTCGCGATACATCACAAAAAGAAAAGAAGTAAATACAACAAATGTTCCGGCATCAGGCTGCAACAATATCAAAATCATTGGCACGAGAATAATTGAAAAGGCGATCAATACGAGCCTAGAATTCTGTGTTTTTAGGCTAACAGTGCTAATAAACTTGGCCAAGACTAATGCAGCAGAAATTTTTGCGAATTCAGCCGGTTGAATACCCATAGAACCAATACCTAGCCAAGCTCTAGCTCCATTAACCGGAGGCATAAACAACACCAAAATAAGCAGGAATAAGGTAAAACCATAAATGGGTATAGCAAATTTTTTATAAATATCAGAGTCAATTAAATAAACGATAAAGCCAAGAAATAAAGCAATTCCTAACCACATGATTTGTTTACCATATAGTTGAGAAATGTCAAAAATATTAGGGTTTTTTTCATTAAACGCAACAGAATATAATGTAGCAATTCCCATTGTTATTAAAATCAACAACAGAATCACTAAGAACCAATCAATTCTACCCGTTAACGAATTGTTATTTCTCATTCTTTTTCGTTTTCAATATTGGATAGTTTTGCGTCCATTATTCGCTTTTCTTTTGCCTCATTGGTTATTTTACCGGTGAGGTATTTTTCCATCACTAGACTTGCTGTTGGGGCGGCCCAAGTACCACCAAAACCAGAGTTTTCTATAAAGACTGCAATAGCTATTTTGGGGTTTTCTTTGGGGGCGAAAGCTATAAAAACCGAATGGTCTTTTCCGTGTGGATTTTGCACCGTCCCTGTTTTACCACATATAACAATATCTTCCAGCATGGCTGATTTTGCTGTTCCACCTGATTCATTAACCACTCGTCTCATTCCTTCAATTACCGATGCATAATGCTTAGAATCAACCATTGTGTAATTCTTTTTTGTAAAAATCTCCTTTGGGCCTTTCCCATCAATCGACTTTACGAAGTGGGGAGTATAATACCAACCACGGTTTGCAATAATTACTGCAATATTTGCCATTTGTAGAGGGGTTAGTTTCACCTCTCCCTGACCAATAGAAATTGAACGAATATTATTAAACTGCCAGTTATGATAACCATACCATTTATCATAAAATGAAGGTCCGGGAATTAACCCTTTACGAATACCAGTTATATCAGTTGGCAACTTCACACCTAATCCAAAGCTATTCATGTATTTGACCCATTTGGCAAGTCCTATTTCGGCATCAGCAAAAGCATTTGAATTTTTACCTTGCTGAATGATTTTTTTCATTACATAATAGAAATAAGGATTACAAGAATATTGTATTGCCTCCGGAATATCAGAGGCTGCAGGGTGACCATGACATCCCACCATACTTTTTGTACATGGAAAGCCTGAATCTTCTGTTATCACACCTTCTTGCATGCCGATTAAACCCTGAACTAATTTAAAAATGGATCCCGGCGGATATTCTGAAGCTATGGGTCTTGGGTAGAGCGGTAAATTAGGATCCTTATTTAGGATAGGATAGTTTTTACTTATATTTCGTTTTCCGATCAAAAAGTTGGGATCAAATGTTGGTGCAGAAACAAAGGTTAAAATTTCACCAGAAGAAGGTTCTATAGCAACGATACAGCCCTTTTTATTCTGCATTAATTTTTCTGAATAAGCTTGGAGATCAATATCAATTCCTAGAGTTAAATTAGATCCAGGCTTAGCAATGGTATCGTATTTCCCACCTTTAAATGATTGAATCGCATTATTCATTGCTGAAGTAACCACATATCGAATTCCTTTTCTTCCTCTCAGTTCTCGTTCATAAAAATTTTCGAGTCCGGTTCTACCAATGTTGTTAGAAGGTTTGTAGAATCGATCTTTTTTTATTTCCTCGCCGGTAACCTCAGCTAGGTAACCTAAAATATTAGCCGCATTTGCAAAAGGATAGCTCCTCATACTGGTCGCCTCTTCATAAAACCCAGGAAACTGGTCCAAAAATGGAGCTATTTTTAAAATCTCTGCTTGGGTAAGTTCCTTTAGAAAAGGATATGCTCGAGATTTCATATAATTGGACGTTCTTTTTTTGGTGTTTTTGTTATAATATGAGCCTTCACCCTCCTTAATTTCTTTGAAACGCAATGCCACTTCTTCCTTTGTCCAACCAAGCATTTTAGCAAAAGCAACAGTATCAAAATTCTTTAAATTTTCTTCAACGAACATCAAGTTATAATAGACCTTATTGGATACTATTTGTTTACTGTTACGATCGAAGATTATCCCCCTGTTGGGTGTGATTTCTTTTCGCTTTTCGGCTATTTCCTGAGCGCGAAGTACCCAAGTTTCGTCAATCACTTGCATATAAAATAGACGAATCAAGTAGATGATACCTACAAGTAGTATAAAGACAATAATTACGAACTTTCTATTATCAGTATTCATCTACTTTTTTCTTTTTTAAAGAAGACATATTGCAGAGTGATACACAAAATAAAAGTAATTCCACCACTTAAAAACGTTTTTTGAAGTGTTTCCAAAAATTCATCCCAACGAAAGGATTCTAACATAAAAAACCAAAGGTGGTGAATGATTAAAAGTGAACCAAAAGTTAAAAAATGCCAACGAAGGCCCATGTCTAAAATGGTAGGATTCTTTAAATTATCGTAGCCGTCTCTCGGTGAAAAATATTTGTAAATTAATGGTCTAAACATGGCCATAGTTAAAGCCGATGAAGCATGTAAGCCAAAAGTATTTGAAAAAAGATCAATGCTAAAACCTAATACAAAAGATAAGGTTAATATATTGATGATGTTGTAGCTAAATGGCAGAATTGCAATGAATAAAGGATAAACCATTAGGTAAATTCCATAACCAGGTTCGATTGCATTGAGAATAAAAACCTGTAAGAGAAAAATCCCAAAAAATTGCAGTATTGGTCTAATTAGTATTTCCATTATTTTTTTTGTTCAACAGGTATTTTTTCCTCTAATGCTTTTTGCTCTTCTTGCATTAAATTTTTCACAACATATACATTCTGAATAGATCTGTAGTTTTCGGAAAAATTAATGACGACATCCCAAATTGGTTTACCTTCAATGGGTATGAGTGCTTCTACTTTGCCAACAGGAATTCCTTTCGGAAAAATTCCCGAGGCTCCTCGAGTATAGACCATGCTATTTTTTGCAACTTTGGTATCATTCGAAATACCAATAACGGAACCTTTTTGAGGGTCCTTGCCGTTCCATTTTAATAATCCGTTTAAATTACTAGGCTCAATTTCTACGTCAATATTGCTATTTTCGGTCAAAACGGTTTTAACAAGCGAGAAATATTTACTTGTCATGTAAACAACACCAACTACGCCCTTATCAGAAAAAACTCCCATTCCTACACCAACTCCTTGGACGGTACCGATATTTAGCGTAAAGTAATTGTTCTTCCTCGTAACAGTTGAATTTATTACTGTTCCCGGAATATATTCGTAATGTTGTTTATAAAGCGTATCATTTTTCTTAATCAGTTCACCAGATACTTTTATGTAATTTGACAATTGATTTTTTCTCAATTTTGCATTTTCGCTCTGTAAAGACTGATTATTTTCCTCTAAATGGAAGAACTTAAGAAATCCATTTTGCCATCCTAAAACAGTTCCCGAAACTGCCCAAGAGGAAGTGAGAAATTGTCCTTTGGGGTATGCGATATAACTGAAATAAAAACTCAGTG
>JBIIHD010000001.1:0-20134 GCA_044236095.1 Crocinitomicaceae bacterium
TGGCCCACTTATGGATCGAATTGATTTGCATGTCGAAGTAACTCCTGTTTCGTATGATGAGTTATCTACAACTATACCATCGGAAGGTAGTGAACCCATTCGTAAACGAGTAGAAAAAGCAAGGTCTGTTCAAGAAATTCGCTACCATAAAAATGATGGGGTTTATTGCAATGCGCAAATGAGTAGGTCTGATTTTGAGAAACATTGTACGATTGATAATTCAGCAAAATTGTTAGTGAAAAATGCCATGATTAAAATGGGACTTTCTGCTCGTGCTTATGATCGAATTTTAAAGGTCGCAAGAACAATTGCTGATTTAGACGAATCAGTCGATATACAAACCAATCACGTAGCCGAAGCCATTCAATACAGAAGTTTGGATAAAGGAAATTGGGGAAATAACTGAGTTACTTTATCATAATTTCCACTCTACGATTTGCTTGTTCCTCGTAGGCCTCTTTTGGATTTGGATAAATTGGCTTTGAATTCCCGTAGCCTTTCGCAGTCATTCGGGATTCATCGATTCCGTTTTGTTTTAAATATTTTTTCACTCTGTGAGCTCTTCTTTTTGAAAGTTTCATGGATGATGGACGATTTTTCTTCGACTTGTCATTTACATGCCCCTGAATTTCAATGGACACCGTGGCATTCAAGGCCATAAAATCTACCAATCTTTTTAATTTTTTTTCAGAACCTCTCATGAAATTACTTGTGCCTCTATAAAATTCAATTTCCTCAAATTGAGCTGTCGCACCTATGGTGAGCGGAATTAATTCAATTAATATGGTGTCTTTTTTGGTTGGATTAACCTTGTGTTCAATATCTTTTGAAAAGTATCCTCTTATATCAGTTTTAATCAATGATTTACTGCTTTTTGTGGCCGTCAATAATAAATCGCTAGATTGATAATAGCCGTCTAAATCTTTATTTCCAGATATTGATAAATTAACCACAACGGGTTTTTTAGTTCGTGCATTTCTAATCTTGATATAGGTATAATTGGGAATGTTCTTGTCGCGCAAATCTACACGTTTTTCATCACGAACCTCAACCCCATCAATATCTTTTAAAATGTAATTAAAGTCAAACGATAGAATTTCCTTAGACTTTTGTTGCGATGCAAAAATAAAATAATAATTTTTTTTGTCATTTACATTAAACGTCCAGTTGGAATTGGTATCTTTTTCAGCTTTCAAAAAGACCTTTGATGCTTTTCCTAAAATAATTTGATTACAAGTATTCTCTTTATCAGTTTCAAAACAAAAAAGACTTATTGAATTTTGTTTACTGGAAAGAGTTATCGTTCCCAACCCTTCGGGTTCAAAAACAGACCAAATTTGATTTTTAGAGATTGAATCGGGTATGTATTTCACAAAGTTTTTTTGATCTATTCCTTGATTCCCGTTGAATTGCAAGGTGTATGTTCCTGATTCAGTAATATTAACAGCACCTGCACAATCTGAAATAGAAATCACTTTTCTACCAAAGAGTTGAGAATAGGAGAAAGAGGCCCCAAAAATAGAAATGATCAATAATAGAATTTTTACTAGCATTTCAAAATGTTGAATACTGTTAAACGAATCAATTTATTTTTAGTTTCATTTTGCCCGTTATTTCAGATCTAACAAAAACACCTTTCGATAGCGGAAATATTTCTTTCAAAGATAGCGTTTCAATAGTACCTTTCATCAGCACTTCTTCTGTTAATTTTGTGTTAATTGAACTATTTATTTCAGATTTTGCTTCATCGAAAGCATTTTTCAAGTCAAAATTTGCGTTTTCTTCAATTTTGTTGGTTATTTGATCATTTAATAGCCACTTTGCTGTTTTTAAGAGTAGGCTTTTTGTATTTAATTCTATTTGAATATCAGAGAGGAATATCTTCTGTTTTTTTTCATCCAATATTGGTTTTGCAGATAAATATATTCGCCCTTTTCGAGTACCACTAAAGAAAATTTCAACATATAATTTCGATTCATCTGCCCCAATCAAGCGTAGGGTATCAATGTAGAATTTTCTTCGTTTTACTTCAATTGGATCCTTTGGTAAAGAAGAAGAAATCCAACTATTTAAGGAATCATAAGCCACAAAAATATCTACACCCAAGTTAAATCCTTCGACTTTTTTGATTTCAGATATATTTGGTAATGGTAAGTTTTTTTCTGGAGTTTTTGAAGTGCTAATAGCTGGTTTCGATTCAATTCCTATATCAAAATAAACATGGTTATCTTTGAATTGAAGTGAACTAAGGGCAATTTTTGAAGGATTTAAATTTAAATACCCATAGTTATTAATGTTAATGGGTTTATTCATTTCTTTCCATGCAGTTGAGCAGATACTTTTAATATCTATTGTACTTATTTCGCGATCAATTTCTTTTTCAATTGATTTCATCTCTTTCTTGATCTCTTTGTCCAATATAGACGTAATATCGTAATTTACAAAAGTGATTTGACATGGATCAATTAATTTCAGTGTAGAAAGGGTAGTTTCTGATTTCAATGAATAATTAGTTAAAATGCTCATTTTAGATGAGAAGGAAATAGAAGCATTTCTAAGTGGCTCTCCAATTCCGCAGGAACCTGTTAGTCTGGGTACAACACAAGTTCCGGCAGTTGAAAACCAATCAGTGCATTTTGGACAATACGATAAATCTAATGCATATTTTAACTTGGTAGAAAATGAAATTCCCGATGCAGTGGTTGAAAATTTTATAGAATCTCGATTCATTTTGTACGAATAACTCAATCCTTCACAAGACGATTCTTTGCCTGAAAACAATTTAGGGATTGATTTTTCAGCTTCATTGAAGGAGCTTTTCAAGTTGAGTTCAACGGGGATTGAAATGTAAGATGTTTTGGGTTGACTTATGGGTGGATCAATGATTTTTTCTATTGGAGGTAGGGGTTCAATACATTTGCAACCAAGTAACAAAAACCCAAACCCCAAGTAAAAAACGATATGTCCCAGTATTTTTTGAATGATAGCTATTTTTATAAAAAACACAAGATTAATTTGGAATCAAAAAAGGGAACCGAAGTTCCCGTTGTATTAATTCATTTTTGCTTGTAATCCTTTATCTAAGGCGGCTAAGAATTCTTCAGTATATACAAAATGTTCCCCTGCGGTCACTTTATTTCCATGAATACATACAGCAAGATCCTTTGTCATGATTCCTGACTCTACTGTTTCGATGCATACTCTTTCAAGAGTTTCGCAAAAATTAATTAATTCTTGGTTTCCATCTAACTTACCACGAAATGCAAGACCTCTTGTCCAAGCAAATATAGATGCGATTGGATTAGTGGAAGTTTTTTTACCCGCTTGATGATCTCTAAAATGTCTTGTTACAGTTCCATGAGCAGCTTCTGCTTCCATCACTTCACCATCCGGAGTAATCAATACAGAAGTCATCAATCCTAACGAACCAAAACCTTGAGCCACTGAGTCAGATTGAACATCACCGTCATAGTTTTTACATGCCCATACAAAATTCCCATTCCATTTTAGTGCAGATGCAACCATGTCATCAATCAATCGATGTTCATATACGATTCCTGCAGCTTCAAATTTAGATTTGAATTCTGCCAGATAAATTTCCTCAAAAATATCTTTAAAACGACCATCGTATTTTTTCAAAATGGTGTTTTTGGTTGATAAATACAGTGGCCATTTTTTTGAAAGAGCCATGTTAAAACAACTGTAAGCAAATCCTCGAATGGATTCATCGGTATTGTACATGGCCAAACCTACCCCATCCCCTTTGAAATTATACACATCAAACGATTGAACTTCACCACCATCCTCAGGGGTAAAAGTCATCGTTAATTTACCTTTTCCTTTGAAAACAGCATCTGTAGCTCGGTATTGATCACCAAATGCATGACGACCAACAATAATTGGAGCAGTCCAATTAGAAACTAAACGAGGAACATTTTGCATAACAATCGGCTCTCTAAAAACAGTTCCGTCTAAAATATTTCGGATGGTTCCATTTGGGGATTTCCACATGGATTTTAAATTAAATTCTTTTACACGGGCTTCATCTGGAGTGATTGTAGCGCACTTAATACCAACTTTATATTTTTTAATGGCTTCAGCTGCATCTACAGTAATTTGATCATTGGTTTCATCCCTTTTTTCAATACCCAAATCATAATATTTAATATCTACGTCTAAATACGGAAGAATTAATTTATCTTTAATATTCTTCCAGATAATTCGGGTCATTTCATCCCCATCCAATTCAACAACGGGATTTGCAACTTTAATTTTGGCCATTTTTTAAACTATTTTAGTACGGCTCAAAGTTAACGAAAGTAAAAGAATAAGAAATGATTAATCCTTAAATTTCAGGTAATAAAAATAATTTTGTTGCTAATTCTAGGTGAATTTTAAATTTATATCGCTTATTCCAATACTTTACAATTCATTAATTTGGAAATGCCAACCTCTTCAAATCTTGAATTAATTTCGCCCATTTATAGAATTCTTCCTTGTTGATCAATCAATAATTTTATCGTTTTATAACCGATGTCTTATAAATAGCTCTGGATGTTTAGTTTAAAATTCAACCAAAGGGATGATCTTTCACTACGGGAATCTGTACTGCAATTAATTTTTGAATGTCACGAATATAGGCTTGTTCTTCTTTGTCGCAAAAAGAAATTGCTTTTCCACTTGCTCCTGCCCGACCTGTTCGTCCGATTCGATGAACGTATGTTTCAGGAATATTAGGAATATCATAGTTAATCACCAAAGCCAATTCATCAATATCAATTCCTCGAGCAGCAATATCTGTTGCAACTAAAACGCGAATTTCTTTGTTTTTAAAATTGTTTAAAGCGTTTTGCCGGGCGTTTTGTGATTTATTTCCATGAATGGCTGCAGCTTTTATTTTGACTTTTTCAAGGTGTCGAACAACTCTGTCTGCACCGTGTTTAGTGCGCGTAAAAACCAAAACAGATTCTATCTTTTGTTCACCGAGCAAGTGCCAAAGTAATTCCTTTTTTTGTGCAGTTTCAACATGATACAATTCTTGCTCAATGGTCTCAGCTGTTGACGAAACAGGTGTAACTACCACTTGTTTTGGATTTGTTAATATAGTACTTGCTAAAGTTTTGATTTCTTTAGGCATAGTAGCCGAGAAGAACAAGGTTTGTCTTTTTGTTGGGATCAGTTTGATTACTTTTTTAACGTCGTGAATGAAACCCATGTCTAGCATGCGATCTGCCTCGTCAAGCACGAATATTTCGAGATTTCGCAAGTCTACAAATCCCTGTTGTTGCAAATCGAGCAAGCGTCCGGGAGTTGCAACTAAAATATCAATTCCGCTTTTTAAGCGATTTATTTGATTAAGCTGACTTACACCACCAAAAATTACGGCATGACGTAAATCCAAATTACTTCCGTACGCATGGATGTTTTCTTCAATTTGAATAGCCAATTCACGGGTTGGTGTTAAAATAAGTGCTCTTATTTTTCTGCGTCCTTCCGGGCGGTTTTTTTTCGTTAAATTCTGGAGAATTGGAATAGCAAAAGCCGCCGTTTTTCCGGTACCAGTTTGAGCACATCCCATAATATCCGATCCTGAAAGGATAATCGGAATAGCTTGCTGTTGAATCGGTGTAGGAGTTGAATATCCTTGTTTATCAAGAGCACTTAGGATCGGCTCTATAAGATCTAGTTCTTTAAATGTCATAAATAGAATTTTATTCTACGAAGACAAAAAAGAGTGAAACCATAGAATTAAGTCAAAGGTATACCTTCTTGTAGCCTTAACCTACTTTTTTGTGAAATATTAGCCAATTGATTATTGCAGATTAAAGGATTTATCATGTATGATCAATAAATCTCCTTTAATCAATTTTGCCCTTCGTCGATATTCTACTTCGCCGTTTCTAACTACTTCACCTTCATCCACAATGAATTTTGCATGTCCTCCCGTTTCTGCTATGCCTACAGCCTTAAGAAAAGCAAGTAATTCAATGTATTCTCCGGAGATGGTAAAAGTATCTGTTTTCATGAGGTTCAAAGATAAGGAGTTTCATAAGCTTTACCATGGAATAAACTATCTTTGTTGAAATTAAATAGCATGATTTTATATAATGTAACTGTTAGTTTAGACCCAAATATAGAACAGGAATGGTTGAATTGGATGCGAAGTAAACATATTCCAGATGTTTTGGAAACAGGATGTTTTAAAGAAAGTCGTCTTTCACGAATTCACGGTGAAGAAGAAGGAGGTGTGACCTATTCGGTAATGTACGTGAGTCCTTCTCAAGTATTGATGGATTTATACCAAGAAAAATTTGCGCCGGTATTGCAACAAGAACACAGTGCCAAATACGAAGGAAAATTTGCGGCTTTCAGAACTTTTTTAACTATTGTGGAGGAATTTCATGCAAAAAGTTGATCCTAAAAAACGTCTTGGGCAACATTTCCTGAAAGACAAATCCATTTGCGAGCGCATTGCCAATTTATACGGAAGCCAAGAAATTGCACCTCGCATCGTGGAAATTGGTCCAGGAATGGGAGCATTAACGGAATATTTACTTAAAAGGCCTGATTTGGACACATGGTGTATGGAGGTTGATGATGAGTCTGTTGCCTATCTAGATGTTCATTTTCCTGCCTTAAAAGGGAAAGTCATTTTTGGCGATTTTCTTCGGGAAGATTTATCCAAGTTAATAGCCGGAAACAAAATCGGAATAATTGGTAATTTCCCTTACAATATTTCTTCGCAAATTCTTTTTAAATGTTTAGAATACCGCAATCAGATTCCCGAAATAGTTGGTATGTTTCAAAAAGAAGTGGCACTTCGCATTGCTGAAAAGCCCGGATCCAAGCAATATGGAATATTAAGTGTTTTACTTCAAGCTTTTTACGATATTGAATATTGTTTTACAGTTGATGAACATGTTTTCAATCCTCCTCCAAAAGTGAAATCTGCTGTCATACGATGCGTTCGCAACAACCGCGAAAATTTGGGTTGTGACGAGAAATTGTTTATTCAAGTGGTGAAAACAGCCTTTAATCAACGAAGGAAAACCATGCGAAATGCACTTAAACCAATTATTCAGAATACAGAATTACCTTTTTTGGATTTACGTGCTGAAAGACTATCTGTGGAGGATTTTATTACACTAACTAATCAGATTTCAAATTCTTTGCAGCCAAAAAAATAATATATTTGATAAGTATAACATGAAATTACTGGCATACATAATTGTTTTTTTGGAAGGCGGTGCTCTATTATCCTATGAAATAATGGTCGCCAAGATGTACACACCGCACGTGGGAGCAACCCTCTATGTGTGGACTTCCATTTTAACATTAACCCTAATATCATTGGCAATTTCCTACCGATTAAGTCAATATTTGGTGGAGAAGAATAAATGGAATTTTCTTCCGCTCCCTTTGTTGATTTCAGGACTATACATTCTTGGTGTTGTATTTACACGAAATGAAATTTTACCAATCACCTACACTATGGAGTTAAAATCAGCTTCACTTTTTACGGGTTTTATTCTATTATTTTTTCCTGTCCTAGGAATGGGATTAACCTCTCCCATGATTTCTGCGTGGTTAACATCAAGAGAAAACAATCAGCATTCCGGCAATTTTGCTGGAACTGTATATGGCATTGGAACGTTATCAGGAGTAATTTGCACTTTGTGTTGCATGTTTATCCTTATGCCGGCTGTGGGAGTTAACATGACCATTTTGTTACTTGCCCTTATGTTGTTTTTAGCAAGTGTTTTAAGCTTTTATTTTATTAAGAAAACGACATGACAAAACGGTTGATTCTAACATTAGCATTTTTGGAAGGGGGACTGGTCATGTTACTAGAACTGGTCATTCCTCATGTGTTGGCTCCAGTCTTGGGTAATTCCATTGAAATGTGGGCAAAACTGATTTTGTTATCCGTTGGGGGATTGGCAATTGGTTATTTTTTGGGAGGTTATTTATCTCTTAAAAAATCGATTAAAAATTTGTTTTTACTTTTAATCACGGCTTTTTTATCAGCTGTTTCAGCCTATTTTTTAATTCTTTACACAAACAACAATCAGCTGTTTGAAAACGAAGTGGTAACAGCATATATTATCGCGTTCACCGGCTTATGTATTCCAACCATTGCCTTAGCTTCAACCACTCCAATAATTATCTCTGAATTATCAAAACACGCAAATTCGGCTGGTTTGATTTTCTCGTTTTCAACCTGGGGAGGTATTCTTTTTACTGTTTTGACAGGTTTTATGCTAATTCCAGATTTTGGATTGCTTCGAACACTTCAAATTTTTCTGCTTATTTTGGCTGGAATGCTCATGATAGCAACTTGGTCAACTGGGTTAGGATTTAAAAAGTACGCTGGTTACGGGGCTCTGCTGATTTCTATAGTTATTCTATTACTTGGAAATGCTCAGAAAGAAACAAAAGGAATAGAGATTTTAGCCATGAAAGAGGGCCTAAACGGTCAGTTGATGGTGGTAGAGAAAAAGGTGAATGATACCATCAAGGAGCGAACTCTTTTCATCAATCGAATGGGACAAACTTGGGTGCAAATTTTCAACGAGCAAAATGTTGCATCTGTTTGGTCATATCCAAGTATTGTAAAATCTTTGGCGAGTTATCACGGAAAAAATGCCTCAAATGCTTTGGTTTTAGGTTTAGGTGGAGGAATCGTACCCTTGTTTTTAGGAGATAAAAGTCAATTAAATTATACCATTGATGCAGTGGAATTAGATGCAGATATTGCTTCAATGGCGAGAGAATATTTTTTTCTAAACGATGCGGTTAATGTGATAGAGGATGATGCACGAAGGTTTTTAAATGCCAATGAGCAAAGGTATGACTTTATCGTTATGGATATTTTTAATGGTGAAATTGCACCCTCACACGTGTTGAGCCTTGAGGCACTTGAAAAAGTCAAAAAAGCCATGAATAGAAATGCTCTTCTTGTGATTAATTTCAATGGTCATATCAGTGGGGAAGAAGGTTTATCATCACGGTCGTTATTAAAAACACTCCTCAAATCAGGGTTTCAGGTTGAAATTCTTCCTACTTATGAAAAAGGAGAGAGGAACAGGAACAATCTTTTTATTGCCAGCTTGCATAAGCTTGACATTTCTAAATTTTCTATTCCTATTAATTTCACTGAAAACAAACAAGTTAAGGAGTATTCCATTCAAAAAAACCTTCTACCCAAAAATCAATTGGATTTAACATCCGCTCATGTGATTTCGGATAATTTCCCGCTTATGGAACAGTTGAATCAGTTGGCAGCGCGTCAATGGCGAGAAGATTATTTAAAGAACATTACTTTAAAATACAGAGATCAAGGTATTCCGCTTATTCGCTGATTTAATGTCCGATTATTAAGTATAAACAAGTAAATTTTTATATTTTTCTCAAAGTACATGATCATTTTTGTAATTAAAGACTAAGTTTATACCGCAATTTATCCAATGATCAGCCGACAAAATATACAAGTTGAAGTGGATGCAGGATATCTCTATGGTATTTTGGCAGAAAATGAATCAGATCCAAATGTGGCCGAGGTTTTTCGTCAAATGAGTATCATAGAACAAGGTCACGCCGAAGCTTTTATGCATAAAAACAATTTGCCCCTTACACAATTACCAAAGCCGTCTAGACGGGCTAAAATTTTGCATTTCATAGGAAAAACAATTGGTTATGATTACATCCTTGGCGTTTTGTTGGATACTGAAAAAAGTGTTTCGAATGCCGTAATAGGTGCACGAAAAAAAACAAAAACAGAAGCATCGATTAGCGACACAGCTCACGTGGCTATTTTGCGTAATATCTTAAATTCTAACTCCAATATTTCTGGCTCTACTTTGGCTCGATTTGAAAAAAGACATCGTTCAGTTGGTGGAAATGCGCTGCGAGCGGCAGTTTTAGGTGGAAACGATGGGCTTGTTTCTAATTTCAGTTTGATAATGGGTATTGCCGGTGCAACGAGTGGTAGAGAGGAGGTATTACTTGCTGGATTAGCTGGCTTGCTTGCCGGTGCTTTGTCGATGGCGCTTGGAGAATGGATATCAGTTAAAAGCTCACAAGAATTGTACGAAAATCAAATGCAATTGGAAATGGATGAATTGGAAACAAATCCGGAGGGCGAGGAAAAAGAACTAGCTTTAATTTACATTTCCAAGGGAATAGATCGTGTAATGGCTGAAAAAATGGCCAAAGAGGTAATTGCCAACAAGGATCATGCTCATGAAATATTAATTAAAGAGGAATTAGGCATCAACTCCGAGGAGTTGCAAGGTTCGGCTATGGAAGCAGCACTTACGTCATTTTTCCTATTCGCAATTGGCGCAATCATACCTTTGTTTCCATTTTTCTTTGTCGGTGGATTTAAAGCTATTCTATTTAGCACTATATTAAGCGCTTGTGGCCTTTTTCTGATTGGTGCAAGTATCACATTATTTACAGGGAAGAGTGCTTGGTATTCAGGTTTTAGACAGGTTTTATTTGGATTGATTGCAGCGGCTATTACCTTTGGGATCGGTCATTTAATTGGAGTTAGTGTAGCAGGTTAGTATAAATTAAAAATAAATAATATGAATGAAGCACATGTACATTTAGTAACGAATCATTTACCAATTCTTATCCCGTTAATAGCTCTTGTGGTATTATTGATTGGTTTGATTTCAAAGTCAGACGCAGTGAAACGGACGGCCTACTTTCTTTTCATTTTGGGAGCGATATCCACGTTTCCTGCATTCGAATCTGGTGAGGAAGCCGAAGAAATTGTCGAGCATATGGCCGGAGTAAGTCATGATTTAATTCACGAACACGAAGAAAAGGCAGAGCTTTTTATGATACTATCATATATATTGGGCGCATTGTCATTGGTTGGACTTTGGGCAAATTGGAAAAAGAAGAAATTTGCTCCAATGGTTTCATACATAACAATTTTATTTAGTGTCGTTGTATTGTATGTTGCTAAAGAAACGGGCACAACTGGAGGTGAAATTCGTCATCCGGAAATCAGATCCACCTTTAAAAAAGCTCCGGAATCAAAAAAGGAAGAACACGATGAGGATTAGTTAATAGTGGATATTTCGGGATGAATAAATGACAAATTAAACTATATTTTTACAGTATATTTTATAATCTAAAAAAGTCTATAAACTGTAATAGTAATATTCTAGGAAATTTGGGATAAATCTTAAGCTGATTTGAAAAGTATTTCACCTATTCTTTGATAAAACCAAAGAAAATAACCGATTAATGATGAAAAAAGACAAATGAACCTGGAAAACAACGCGAAAAACAAGTTGAACAAGGTTTCTTAAATGGACGATTCGTACACCGTTCTGAAGAATCAAAAAAGGTCTATAGGTGGAACGAAAAACATCCGAAGAAGGGCGGTGACAAGTAGTTTTATTAGTCTTCTGTTTTTCCTAATTCTCGTTCAATTTCTTCAATCGTTGGAAGGCTTGATTTTAATTCCTCTGGAAGAATTTCTGTCAATTGAAATTCACTAATTCCCATTGGTTTGTTGATGTCTCGTAAAGCAAATTCAGTTTCAAAATTGTTTTTATCTCTACATAATAAAATTCCAATTGTTGGATTATCCGATTCTGTTTAAATCATGCTATCCACTGCCGACAAGTAAAAATTGAGCTTTCCTGCGTATTCAGGAATAAATTTGGTGTTTTTTAACTCAATGACAACATAACATTTCAATTTCACATGATAGAAAAGCAAATCAATGTAATAATCAGTCTCACCAACTTGAAGGTGATATTGTTTTCCAATATAAGCGAATCCTTTTCCAAGTTCTAGCAAAAATTTTGTAATATGATTGATTAGTTGACTTTCAATATCCTTTTCGTGATAAGGTTTTGTCATAGTCATAAAATCAAAAATATAAGGATCTTTCAAAGTTTGTGTCGCTAAATCCGATTGAGGTTCCGGCAAGGTTTGCTGAAAATTGTTTATTGCATTTCCTTGTCGCTCAAATAAGTTTGATTTAATTTGCAAGGCAAGAACATCTCTACTCCATCCGTTTTCAATGGTTTCTTTAATGTAAAAATGAGCTTCGTTAATGGTATTTGCTTTGGTAAAAATTTCAACATTATGTCTCCAAGGTAATTTTCCACCAAGCTGGTGGAAAATTGTATCTGTCTGATAAAATTCATAAAAGCGTTTGATATTGTAAAGGTTAGTCTTTGAAAAACCTTCCATTTCAGGAAATTCACTTCTCAAATCATCTGACAATGTTTTCATCCAATTATTCCCCCATTGTGTATTCACAGAAACCTCAACCATCATCTTACCTAAATCCCAATAAAAGGATATAAGTTCTTGGTTGGCAGACAACGCCACTTTGACACGAGCAATTCGTATTCGGTCTTTTACCTCATTTAACCAATTGGAATAATCACTCTGAAAACTTAATGAACTCATTGTACTTATAGGCTTCTAACAAAATTGCCATTTTTTATTGAAAAAAATGCGATGAAAATTGAATTAATTTAAACAAAATACAACAAGGTGCAGATAGATTACCTAAAAAGGTTATTCCTCATCTGGTTCATTATTAAATTCTGAAAAAAGTAGACTTGGCTGGAGTTCGCAATGAAGGATAAATTCAAATACAACCTCTTTTGAATTCTTAAATACTCATCAACTTCATCATAAACAAACTCTATATTACATAGCTAATCGCTCCTACATAAAATTATTCTATTTTTGTTAAAAAATTTTAGAATGAATAAAAAAATATTAGTATTATTTATTTTTTGTATTGGTTGGTTAAAATTAATAGGACAAAACGAACCAAATATTGACAAACTTGATGATGCGGTTGTTATAATTCAAATTTTTGATTTTCAAGGAAGTAAGATAGGACATGGAAGTGGTTTTATCATTGACAGTAAAGGAACAGTAGTTACAAATTATCACGTTGTAAAAAATGCGTTTTCACTAAAAGTTGTAACTGATATTAATAATAAAAAAGAAATACATAATGTTGAAAAAATCATTAAAGGTGATTCAATATGTGATTTAGCTACTATTGCAATTCAAAATGATGAAAAACGAGTTTTTCCTTTTTTGAAACTTTCATTAAAAAAACCAGCCAAAGGTGAAAATGTAAGGGCCATTGGGTGTCCGGCGGACGAGCTTTATATGAATACATTAAGTGTGGGAATTGTTTCAAATTTGTATTTTTCTGATTCGTTGAAAAAATTAATTCAAACAAATGCGGAAATTGCTCATGGAAGTAGTGGTGGTGTTTTATTGAATAATTTAGACGAAGCAATTGGAGTAACATCAGGTGGAGATGGGTCAGAAGATGGAGCTAGGGCCAATATTAATTTTGCTGTATCTGTTCAACATATTTCTAAATTACCATTAATAAACAAGAAATCTATTGTTGATCCTTCTAAAGTACCTTGTCAATTAAGTTTTTTTACGAATGATCCATATATCGGGTCAGTGTATCTATACATCGATAAAATTTTTGTTGGAAAATTTGAAAAGTATTTCACTAATTCTTATCAACCTAATTGCGGAGAATCAGGAACTATTACTAGGTTTTTATATTCGGGAGAGCATAATTACACGGTTTATTTTAAAGATTCTAATAAATCTATATCTTATACAATTATTTTAGTTCCAGGAGAGTGCAAAGTCATTAATGTTCTAAAACCGTTTTATGAAAAGCCGACAAGAATTCAAAATAATACAACAGAAAAAAGAAATATCATGAAAAGAAATTTTGATTTTTCCTCTTTTCATTTCAAGCCTTTAATATTCGACAATATTATTTCTTTAGGTTTTAGTGTTAACGATTTTACTTCAAAATTTGATGAAAATTTAATTATACCCTTAAGTCTTTTTTATGAAGCTCGATTTGAGAGTGAAAGAAGAGCATTAAGATTTAATTACCTTTTCTTTAGAAATACATTTGATAATTCCGATTTTTTAGTTAAATCGAGTTTTAATTCTTTTATTTTTGATTATAAGTTTATTTTTCCATTAAAAAATAAATTAAGTTACTTTATTGCACCAACAATAGGATTATTGGATATTGTTCGTTACTACTATTATCCAAACTATACTTCTCGAAGAGCTGAAAATTCTATTTTAATTGGGCCTAGGATTGGTTTGGAAATACTAACTAAGAAAAGTATGAATATTTCAATTGATTATGCGGTCAGCCTATTGACTTCGTCAAGTTACTATAATCCCTTAAATCAATTAAATCTTATAATTGGTTATCGTTTCAAATAATCCGTACTAGACTAAAATAGCACTTTTAATTGAGTTCAGAACATTTAATGAAAATGATGTGAAACGCTTTTCAATTCACAACGAATTTTTCTTGGAAGGAATAAAAAAAGAGGATGTTTTTTTCGAATTTACATTTTTTTACTTCTATAAATGGGTGAAAAGAATGAATTTGAGCATCCCAAAAGATGAAATCAGGGAATTTTGAAGGAAAAAAATAATTGATCCAATGAATTTTTAGATGAAAAATAACCACTTTTTTGGGCTCAAAATAGGGTCAAATAAACTCAAAGGAATCGCGTTTGTTTTAACAGCAAATGAAAAACCCCTGAAAATCAATGATTTAAAGGGGTTTTTTACGTGGTACCTCCAGGAATCGAACCAGGGACACAAGGATTTTCAGTCCTTTGCTCTACCAACTGAGCTAAGGTACCAGCCTAATTGGAGTGCAAATATAGAAAATCGAAAGGGATTACCAAAAATTGTAGTTAAAATTTATTGTTCTTTCTATTTTATCCGAAACGTAACATTAATTTAAACACTTCGTATTTGCACACTTGGGCAGAAAAATGTAGTTTTGCACCCGCTTTTAAAAATTTTAATTTAAATCATGGAAAAGAATTTAATTTACATCCCTATCGCTTTGTCCCTTCTTGGATTAGTGTTTATGTTTTACAAAATGGCTTGGGTGAAAAAACAACCGGCCGGTGATGAGAAAATGCAAGGTATTGCAAAAAGTATTAAAGAAGGTGCAATGGCATTTCTCAGTGCTGAATACCGCTTGTTGGCTATTTTCGTAGTAATTGCATCTGCAGCTCTTTTTGGTGTAGATTACTTGGTTGAATCCACAGAATGGTTAATTGTTCCGGCTTTTGTTGTTGGAGCTGTGTTTTCAGCAATTGCAGGGAATATCGGAATGCGAATAGCAACAGATGCTAATGTTAGAACCACAGAAGCAGCGAAAACTTCTCTTCCAAAAGCATTAAACGTTTCATTTGGCGGAGGAACGGTTATGGGACTGGGTGTAGCAGGATTAGCCGTTCTCGGGCTCTCATTATTTTTTATGCTTTTTGTTCAAATGTATATTACCCAAAATGGTAATTTCTACAATGAAATGACAAAGGTTTTGGAGTGTCTCGCTGGCTTTTCTATAGGTGCTGAATCCATTGCCTTGTTCGCTCGTGTGGGTGGTGGAATCTATACCAAAGCGGCTGATGTTGGTGCTGATTTAGTTGGAAAAGTAGAGGCAGGAATTCCTGAAGACGATCCTAGAAATCCTGCTACTATCGCTGATAATGTAGGTGACAACGTAGGTGATGTTGCCGGTATGGGTGCTGACTTATTTGGTTCGTACGTTGCGACTGTACTAGCTTCTATGGTTTTAGGAAACTACATTATTAAAGATATGACTGACGCTTCGGGTGTACCATTCACAGATGCTTTCGGCGGAATGGGACCAATTTTATTACCTGTGATGATTGCAGGTGTTGGTATCATTGCGTCTATCGTTGGAACTTTCTTGGTTCGAATCTCAAGCAATGATGCGAAAGAAAACGAAGTTCAACGAGCGTTGAATATTGGAAATATTGCTTCAATTGTTCTTTCAGCAATTGCAGGTTGGTTTTTAGTAAAATGGATGTTACCTGCTGAAATGAAAATGAATTTTTTCGGTGAAGGATTAAAATCTGTAAGCAGTACGGATGTCTTTTTTGCTACATTAGTTGGTCTAGGTGTTGGTTATTTAATTTCACTCTTTACGGAATATTATACAGCACTTGGTAAAAAGCCGGTGATAGGAATCGTTCAAAATTCATCAACAGGTGCTGCAACTAATATCATTGCTGGTTTGGCTACTGGTATGATATCAACATTTTCATCTGTTATTTTATTTGCGGCTGCAATTTGGGGTTCGTACGCATTAGCTGGATTTTATGGTGTAGCAATCGCTGCTTCGGCTATGATGGCTACTACTGCTATGCAATTAGCCATCGATGCTTTTGGACCAATAGCAGATAACGCAGGTGGCGTTGCTGAAATGAGTGAATTGCCAAAAGAAGTGCGTCAACGAACTGATGTATTGGATTCGGTAGGTAATACAACTGCTGCAGTTGGAAAAGGTTTTGCTATTGCTTCTGCAGCTTTAACAGCTCTTGCGCTTTTTGCAGCGTATGTAACTTTTACCGGAATTGATGGAATCAATATTTTCAAAGCACCAGTTTTATCCGCCCTATTTATTGGTGGAATGGTTCCGGTTGTTTTCTCTGCTTTGGCCATGAAATCAGTGGGAAGTGCTGCCATGGATATGGTTCAAGAAGTGCGTCGTCAGTTTAGAGAGATTCCTGGAATTATGGAAGGTACGGGAAAACCGGAATATGGTAAATGTGTTGAGATTTCAACCAAAGCGGCACTTCGTGAAATGATGCTTCCGGGCGCGTTGACAATAGTTACTCCGATTTTAATTGGACTTGGAACAGGATTTATCTCAGGAAATTGGCCTTTAGCTGCAGAAGTTTTGGGAGGTTATATGGCTGGTGTAGCTGTTTCTGGAGTACTTTGGGCTATTTTCCAAAATAATGCAGGTGGTGCATGGGATAATGCGAAAAAATCATTTGAAGCAGGTGTTATGATCAATGGTGAAATGACTTATAAAGGTTCTGATGCACACAAAGCGGCAGTAACTGGAGATACGGTTGGAGATCCATTCAAAGATACTTCAGGTCCTTCCATGAACATTTTGATTAAATTAACTTGTTTGGTTGGATTGGTTATAGCTCCAATTTTAGGAGATGGTCATGGTACTAACAAAAAAGCCGGACCTGCTGGAGCAAAAATGGAAGCATGTCATGGAAAAGATAAAGCATGTTGCAAAAAAGGCGACGCTAAAGAATGCCATGGAAAAGACATGAAAATGAAATGCGACATGTCTAAATGTGCTACTATGACTGCAAAACAGTGTGAGGAAATGTGCAATAAAATGGGTTGCTCTGAAGAGGAGAAAAAAATGTGTTTATCGCATTATGATGCAGATGGTAATTGGAAGGGGGGAGATGTAAAAGAATGCAAATCAGATAAAAAAGAATGTTGCTCAAAAGACAAAGGGCATTAATAAATCAATAAGTAAATTTTAGTTTGAAGCGTCTCAGAATGAGGCGCTTTTTTTATTTCAACTCAAACAAATCCTCAACACCAAGCAATTTATTACTGGTAAAACCTTCGGCATATTCTGCTCCAATAGGGCGACCAAATTCTTTCATTCTGCCTCTTAGAAAATCAAAAAAATCTTTTCCTGAAATAGGTGTGTTAGGTTCAATTGAATTTGGATCGTAAAATTGCGTTTTATAACTTTGAATCGCTTCTATTTTATGTTTGGTAAATTGAGAAACATCAAAAAGAATATCTGGTGTAATGTAATAATCTTGAATATAATGTAAAACTAATCTTGGTCGATGAGGGACTTGATCTTCACCGTTATAATGAGATTTACATTTGGTCAGCCCTGAAAGATAAGCCGCATCTGAAACCAATTTTGCTCCTCGTCCATGGTCTGGATGCCTATCAGTAATAGAATTAGCGAAAACAATCTCCGGTTTAAACTTTCTAATTTGTTCAACGATCTTCAATAGATTTTCTTCGTTGTGTTGAAAAAAGCCATCCCTCATCTGAAGATTGACACGGGATTCTATTCCCATGAATTTACTCGCAGAATCAGCTTCTTCATAGCGACTTTCAACCGATCCTCGCGTCCCCAACTCACCTTCAGTTAGATCAACTATTCCTACTTTTTTTCCTTCAGAAATATATCTGAGAATAGTACCTCCCATTGATATTTCAACGTCATCAGGATGAGCACCAAAAGCAAGGATATCTAATTTCATATTTGTTTAAACGTAGTTTTCAATACTAGGGCAAGAACAGATTAAGTTTCTATCACCAAAAGCATTATCTACTCTTCTAACCGGAACCCAATATTTCCATTCTCTCAAATAAGGCAATGGATAAACAGCTTCAGCAGGAGTATATGGATAAGACCAATTTTTGTTGATGATACAATCCGCCGTGTGTGGTGCATTTTTCAATAAATTATTTTCTTTGTCAGCATGACCATTTTCAATTTCTCGAATTTCTTCTCGAATTTTAATCATAGCATCAATGAAACGGTCTAATTCACCTTTGTCCTCTGACTCAGTTGGTTCGATCATTAATGTACCTGCTACCGGAAAAGAAACCGTTGGTGCATGAAAACCAAAATCTATTAATCGTTTGGCAATATCTGCAACTTCTACATCAGCCGTCTTTTTAAAATCACGACAATCCAATATCATTTCATGTGCTACTGTTCCATTCTTTCCAGTATACAAGATATCGTATTGACCTTTCAAACGAGCTGCAATGTAATTCGCATTCAAAATTGCCATTTCGGTCGATTCTCTTAATCCTCTAGCTCCCAGCATTTTGATATATCCGTATGAAATAAGTAGAATTAAAGCACTACCGTAAGGCGCCGCTGAAATAGCTTTGATCGGATTTTCTCCACCTGTTTTCACAAAAGGATTACTTGGTAAGAAAGGCGATAAATGTGCAGCCACACCAATAGGTCCCATGCCTGGTCCACCTCCACCATGCGGAATAGCAAATGTTTTATGTAAATTAAGGTGACAAACATCAGCACCAATATTTCCGGGATTGGTAAGTCCAACTTGAGCGTTCATATTAGCACCGTCCATGTACACTTGTCCACCATTTTCATGAATTATAGAAGTAATCTCTCTGATTCCCTCTTCATAAACCCCGTGTGTGGAGGGGTAGGTAACCATAAGTCCGGCAAGAGATTCTTTTAATTCGGTTGCTACAGTTCTAAGTTCATCAATGTTAATATTTCCGTTTTCATCGCATCCGGTTACAACTACTTCAAAACCAGCCATTACTGCTGACGCAGGATTGGTTCCATGAGCTGAAGATGGAATAATCATCTTTTTTCGATGAAAATCACCTCGTGATTCGTGATATGCCTTTATAACCATAAGTCCCGCATATTCACCTTGAGCTCCAGAATTTGGTTGCAATGAAACAGCTGCGAATCCTGTACATTCACATAAATCCTTCTCCAACTGTCTAAACATTGCGTGATATCCCTCTGCTTGATTTACTGGCGCAAACGGATGAAGATTAGCAAATGCTGGATTTGTTATTGGCATTAATTCAGCTGCAGCATTTAATTTCATCGTGCACGAACCAAGCGCAATCATACTATGAACGAGCGATAAGTCTTTATTTTCAAGTCTCTTCATATAGCGCATCATTTTCGATTCTGAATGATGTGAATTGAAGATTGGGTGCGATAAAATGGCGTCATTGCGTAAAAAGGAATTTTCTAAATGCCCCATTTCTACGTCTGAATTAACTGTTTTTCCGAGGCAGGTTCCAAAAATTGAAATGATCGTTTGAACATCTTCAGTGGTGTGCGGTTCGCCAAAGCTGATTGTTAATTCGTTGTCATTCAAATAATTGAAATTCATTCCAAGTGCTTCAGCTTGCTCTTTGATTTTAGCTGCTGGAACATTTTTTACCCAAATCGTATCAAAAAAAGAATTTGAAGCAATTTCAACTCCCATATTTTTAAGACCGGCTACAGTACTTTGAGCTAGACCATGAACATGAGTCGCAATTTCTTTTAAACCATCTGGTCCGTGATAAACCGCATACATACTTGCCATTACAGCCAACAAAGCTTGGGCTGTACAAATATTTGAGGTTGCCTTATCTCGTTTGATGTGTTGTTCTCTGGTCTGAAGAGCCATACGCAATGCAGTGTTTTCGTCTGCATCTTTGGAAACACCAATAATTCTTCCGGGCAAGTTTCTTT
>JBIIHD010000072.1:0-6097 GCA_044236095.1 Crocinitomicaceae bacterium
GGCTATGGCACCGAGATTTCTAACATCCGTAATTCTATCCAAGAAAATAAGAGAAAGTGGTTGGTTAGCCTCAATCTTTTTATCAACAAACTGATAAAAATCAGTATACTCAATAGGAGAAACAAACGCAATAACTCCTTGGTGATTGGCTTGAGTGAGGCGATCTAGTTTTTGAGAGGGTACGAATTGTAATTGATAATCCTTTCCATTCAATTCTTCCTTTAATTCATAGAAAAGCTCTTTATTCATGCCTTTTTGAATTAGGATTTTATTTATCTCACGCCCAGATTTAATTGCCTCAACAACTACTCGAACTCCATAAAGTAGATTATCTTTCTCTTTAAAATTTCGTTCTCGATTTCGAAATTCTCCTTTTACCATTTTATTTTCCATTCTAATTTTACGTTATCTCCTAGCGTTTTAGCTACAGGACAATTTTTACCAGCTTGAACAACTTTTTTTACTGTATTCTCATCCCAAAAATTACCTGTGAAATCCATGTCTAATTCAATCGCATCAATTTTTCTTGGGTTTGAAGCCATTATTTTATTAACCTCAACAGATGCATTTTGAAAATGAATTTGATGTTCATTACAATAAATTCCAATGATAGTTAGGACACAAGATCCTAAAGCTGTTGCAACCAAATCCGTAGGAGAAAAAAATTCACCTTTACCTTTATTATCCAATGGTGCATCCGTAATTATTTGATTTCCAGAAGCAACATGTGTACATGTCGTTCGAAGCTCACCAGTATAAGTTATTTTTGCCGTCATTTACCTTTGTTTTTCAGAAAACTCTGTCAACGTTTTTGCTAACATTTCCCTAATTTGTTGAGGTTGAAGCACCTCTGAATTCCTTACTGTAACACCATTTATTGTATATTGCATACTTTGAAGTCTAGAAAAGTCATTTACAGAAACTCTTTTGATGTAAACTCTTTTTCTTTCTGAATTATATGCCCTAACCGTAAAGAAAACAACTGGACGGTACCTACTTGTTCCAAACGCAGAGTTTCCTAAAGTTAAACCTGTTGATATTGCATAATTTAAACGGACACGAACATAAAAATCTTTATCAAAATCTCGAATAGCTTGTTTTTTTCTATTTCTAGGCATTCCTCTTTGTTGAGTTCCGTTCTCCCAGGTAGTAATTTTGCGACCACTTCTTGATGTTCTATATACACACTCCGTTTGCGCATTTAACTCTTTTGAAATAGTTCGACAGATCATTTGACGAACTGAATCCAAATCAACTTCACTTAAACGCACGCGATTGAAACCACCATTTTGGATGGTATTGCCACCAGAAGTTACTTGCACGGGATTAACGAGTCTCCGATCAATATTAAATCGAATATCAAAAATACCTGCTCTATTCTGAGCTACTAGTTGAATAAAACTAGCAAAAAAGAAATAAATTAACAGAATAATTCGAACCTTTGTCATATCGCAAATTTTAAATCAAAGTTAGATAAAACAACTGATTTTCTTGATTTATTTATTTGACTCATCAAAAAAAGAGAATTAAACCTTATTTAGACTAATTCTAAAATACCATTTTTACGGTATTGTCAAACAATTCTGAATATAGCAATTTTGTAACATGAATGTAAGACTCATTTATTTACTGCTTTGCCTTTTTATTTTCAACTTTAGCAACTGTTTTCATGCTCAAAAGACGATTTTAAAAGATTCTTTAAAAACAATCAAAGAGATTTTAATTGAAGGACGGAATAAAGACATTGATCGTTTACCAACACTCGAAGGAGTTCGAATAAACGCTGGAAAAAAGAATGAGGTGATTCAGTTAAGTGCTCTCAATGCGGATTTATCAACCAACAATGCAAGACAAGTTTTTGGTAAAGTACCTGGAATTTCTATTTGGGAAAGCGATGGATCAGGAATTCAAGTAGGTGTTGCAACTAGGGGATTAAGTCCAAACCGTTCATGGGAATTTAATGTAAGACAAAATGGTTATGATATTTCATCTGAGGCATTTGGTTATCCCGAGGCATACTATACACCACCCATGGAAGCATTGGAGAAAATCGAAGTACTCAGAGGAGAAGCATCTTTGCAATATGGGTCTCAATTCGGAGGATTACTCAATTACATCACAAAATCAAAGATTGGCGAAAAGCCTTTTTCCTTTGAGACACAGCAAACTTTTGGTAGTTATGGTTTGTACAATGCATTCAATGCGATTGGAGGAAAAATAAAAAAATTCTCATACTATGCTTATATGCACCACAGAACTGCTGATGGGTGGAGAGAAAACAGTTCGTACAAAACCAATACTGGTTTCGTGAATTTAACTTATCAATTTACGGAAAAACTCAAAGTCAACGTTGAATATACAAATATGAATTACCTCAGCCAGCAACCCGGAGGTCTTACTGATTCGATGTTCCAGCTAAACCCGCAGCACTCTGTTCGAAGTAGAAACTGGTTCAGTACACCATGGAATTCAGTAGCTGTTAATTTGGATTATTCGATGAATAAAAATAATCGAATCAATGTTAAACTTTTCAAGACAATAGCTCAAAGAAACAGCGTGGGATTTATGAAAGATATCTTTATTGAGGATACTTTCAACATAAATCTAGGATCTTATAATTACAGACAATTGGATAGGGATTTTTATAATAATACTGGCGTAGAAATCCGTTATTTGAAAGAATACCAATTAAACAGTCAAAAAAATGCTCTTTCAATAGGGTTAAGAGCCTACGATGGTCGTACACAAAGAAAACAAGTAGGAATTGGCTCAGGAGAGAGTGATTATGATCTTTCAATAGTACAATTATATTCTACTTCAAGTGGTTCGTTAGAGTATAAGAAAGACCTTTCACTGCGTACTCAAAACGCAGCATTTTTTGTAGAGAATCTATTTACTCTAAACAAACGATTAAGTATAGTTCCTGGTTTTAGATTTGAATACATAAATACGGGAGTAAAGGGTTACATTGACAAGCCTAACATCGGAGATCGTATTCAACAACCCAATCAGATTAGAAATGTACTTCTTGGTGGAATTGGAATCGAATATAAAACATCAGAAGAAACGAATATTTATTCAAATTTCAGTCAGGCATTTAGACCTGTGACATATTCAGAACTGCTTCCTTCGGCCACTACTGACTCTATCGACTCAGATTTAATGGATGCAAAGGGCTACAATTTGGATTTGGGATATAGAGGCTCAATAAAAAATCTTGTAAACTTTGACATAGGTGTTTTTTATTTGAATTATGACAACCGAATTGGGACCATTGTAGTAAATGGCAAAAATTTAAAAACAAATATAGGAACATCAGTTAGTCGAGGTTTAGAATCTTTCGTTGAATTTGATCTTTTCAAAATTGTACAAATTGATCGTTTATGCGGTAATCTGAAATTATATGCGAACGTATCCTTAATAGATGCCAAATATTCAAAATGGGATGACCCGGCAAGTGCCATTGATAGCACAAAAGATTTTAGAGGTAATTATGTGGAGAATGCTCCACGAAATATAAACCGTTTTGGTCTTTCCTATAAGTATAATCGCTTCTCGGTGACGTTTCAATTTAACTCAGTAAGTGGAGTTTATACAGATGCCGCAAATACTGAAAATCCAAATTCAAAATCAACAATTGGTAGGATTGATGGATATCAGGTAATGGATCTATCGGCAACCTATCTGATTAACGGAAAATATAATGTTAAGGCGGGTGTAAATAATTTGACTAATGAAATTTATGCCACAAGAAGATCAGGAGGATATCCGGGACCTGGAATACTCCCTGCAAATGGTAGAACTTTTTATTTTTCTATCGGTGCAAAATTTTAAACAAGAGCAACACACATTAATTAAATACAAATTCGTATTTTCGACTTGATGAAATATTCAGGTACGTTATTATTCATTTTTTTATTTATTAATGCAATCCTCGGACAAGCTATCGCTCAAGTCAGATCTGAAGCAGAAATTCGAAAAAGTATTACAATCGCAACAAGTGAAAATCAGAAATTTGAATCAAAGATTGAACTCGGAAATTATTTGGTTAATAATGACTTAATTCAAGCAAAATCAATCATTGATGAATTAAAACAGAGCACATCCAGAAATAAAGGTGACAATTCTATCAAATTAGTTCTTCTCGAATTACGTTATTTCTACATTTTAAGAGACTTTGAATCATTTGAAGCCTGTTTTCAAAAAGTGAATTTGAGTTCAGTAAACAACGAGAATTTAAAAATTGAATTCTTGATTTTTTCGGGGATTTCAAAACAATTCAGACAAAACTATACAGAGGCTATGGTTACCCATAAAGAAGCCTTGATGCTAACTCAAAAATCGAGAAATAATTCTTTGACTGCAGAGGTGTTGCGTCAAATTGGACTGAATTACACAAATTTAGATAATAGAGATAGTGCCTTATACTATTCTAATCGCAGTATAGCTTTTGCAAGAAAAACAAGTTCAAATTCAGGAATCTTAGCTGAGTGTTTTAATTCGCAAGCCATTATTTACAATTACTTCAATCAAATTGAAATCGGAATAGCCAAGAATATCTTAGCATTAGAAATTGCTGAAAATGCGCAAGATAAAGAAAAACTAAGTCGCATAAATCGAGAAATTGGGATTTCTCAACTTGAAATAAAAAATTGGAATGATGCAGAATCTTACTTCAAGAAATCATTGGATTATGCTCGTAAATTATATGATAATTCGCAGGTTGCTCAATCACTAATTCATTTAGCGGCTGTGGAGCAAGGAAGAAAAAACTATAGTCAGGCTAAAAAATATGCATTCGAAGCAGAGACTTATGTCAATAAAACAAATCACACTGAAGCAAAAGGCGACATTGATAATTTCATAGGAGTGTTGTATAATGATTTAGGAGATTTTAAACAAGCTGCAATTAGGTTGAACAAAGCTTTAGTAAATTACGAAAGTAATGGAAATCGAATTAAAATTGCCAATGTTTATCATCAAGTAGGGAAAGTGTTGATGCAGCAAGGAAAATACCTAGAAGCTGAAAATTTCTTGAATAGATCCATTAACATGCGGAAAGAAATACGAAAGATTGGGTATATTCATGAAAGTTATAAAGTTCTTTCTGATCTAAATTTAAAGCAAAATAATATTTCCGGAGCGTATAAATTTTTAAACTTATATGTTCAATATTTAGATAGTAACAATATGTTACAATCGGCGAGAAGTATAGCTGAACTTAATGAAACATTTAAAACTCAAGATCAACTTAGAACTATTAATCTTCAGAGCGACTCAATTAAACGTGCCAAGGAAAAGCAAGAACTTACTAATTCTAAATTGGAAAACACCCAACTTCGTAATACATACCAGTTAATTTTCATAGTTTTTATCTTATTAATCGTCGTGGCAAGTGGAATGATTTTAAAAAATTATTGGAACAGATTAAAACTACAACAACTTCAGAAGGAAACTGAAATGTCTCAAACTTTATTGAGATCCCAGATGAATCCGCATTTCATTTTTAATGCTATGACAGTAATTCAAAGTTATATTTACGAAAATGATCCTGCAAAATCATCTAAATTTCTGGTTAACTTTTCTCGCTTAATGAGGCTAATTTTGGAAAATTCTTCCAAAGAGTTTATTTCCTTGGAAACTGAGGTAGAAATACTTCAAAAGTATTTGACTACTCAGAAACTGAGATTTGAAGATCGTTTCAATTTTGAAATTACAATTGATAAGAATCTCTCTGAATCTGAAACACTTATTCCTCCTATGATTACTCAACCTTTTATTGAAAACTCCATAGAGCATGGGCAATTGCATACCATTGAAAATGGGTTTATTAATGTACATTTTTCAAGATTGGATTCCATGCTGAAAATACAAATTTCTGATAACGGAATTGGTCGTAAAAAAGCTAGTCAAAATAAAAAAAGTAAGGAGCATCATAGTATGGCTATGAATATTACCGAAGAGCGAATTGATATACTGAATAAAAAATACCAATCAAAAGGAAAATTAGAAATTTCAGACTTCGATAAAATAAATGAGACCGGAACCTTTGTTCATATTGAAATTCCCCTTAAATTTAAGAACCAAATAACCGAAA
>JBIIHD010000074.1:0-6026 GCA_044236095.1 Crocinitomicaceae bacterium
GCACCAAAAAATGAATGAAATTACCGTTCGCGAAAGTGCTATTTACGATGAGTTGGAGAAGTTGACCAAAGAAATGAATAAACTCGAACAAGAAATTATTTCCCAACGCAGCAAACCAGTTATCAATTATTCAGAAATCATTGTAGAAATTGACGTTGAAAAAGAAACCGATGCTTCATTTTTCTTCAATTACATTTCTCCAAACGCATCTTGGAAACCATATTACGACATGCGAAGCGATGGAATTGGCAAACCAATTAAATTGGAGGCTAAAGCCTTGGTTTCACAAAACACAGGAATCGAATGGAAAAATGTGGATATGGTTTTATCCACAAACGATCCGTATGAAAACTCTAAAGAGCCGGTTGTCGCTCCGTGGTATATCAATTACAACAATTATCCGCAGCAGAAATACCAAACACAGCGCAATTTGCCAACTATTGATTATTCAGGTGAAAAAATTCAAGGAGAAGTAATAGATGCCAATACCGGTGAACCGATGCCGTTTACCAAAATCTCTTTTCCTTCTAACCCAAGTATTGGTGTTATTTCCGATTTTGATGGAAAATTCACTGTTTCGGTTCCTCGAAATGAGCGACAAATCATTGCCTCCTTTGTGGGATATCAGTCTTCTACCCTACCAATCAATGCGCCTTATATCAAGTTTTTCCTTGTTGCAGATGAGGTGAATTTAGAAGAAGTGGTTGTAATGAGTGATGATGAGTCTTATAATTCAACGATTACAAGAGAGGACATTGCAAGAATGCCGGTTAGAAGTGCTAATGGAAATGCTAATACTGTTAAAAACGGGAAATATAGAGGTAGAAAGAAATCGTATGCGCCAGCTTATGAAGGGAATAAAAAAGCAGAGGATAAAAAAGCAAATTATGCTCAAACAAATGTGGTGAAAAAGGATTTGAGAATGGAATACCAAATTCAATCCAAAATGACGATTCCGACAGATGGAATGGATCACCGAGTGCAGATTGACAATTTTGATTTAAACGCTTCCTACGAATATCATACAGCTCCTAAAATTGATCCTGCCGTATTTTTAGCTGCTCAAGTGACAGGATGGGAAAAACTGAATTTATTGAGTGGTGAATCCAATATCTATTTTGACGGAACCTATATTGGAAAATCATACATTGACGTAAATTCAACAAAAGACACACTTTCATTCTCCTTTGGGAAAGATGCAAAAGTGATTGTGGAACGCACCAAAGTAAAAGATAAAAGCAGTAAAAAAGTAATTGGTTCGCGTCAAAAGTACGAGGTAACCTGGGAAATTCGAATGCGGAACAACGGTGGTGCAGCTATTCCAATTGTAGTTAAAGACCAGTTTCCAATCAGTACAAATAATGACATCAAAGTGAAAAATGGGGAATTTGGAACGGCTAAACTGGATGAAAAAACAGGAATTCTTGTTTGGAACTTGAATTTACCGCTTGGAGGTAGTCAGAATTTACAATTTGGCTATTCGGTTGATTATCAAAAAGGATACACACTTTATTTAGAATAAGATTTATGAAACAAATACTATTAGTCCTATTTTCTTTCCTTTTTTATTTGACGATTTTCGGACAAAAAGAAGTTGCCACTTCATCTGACTTATCGAAAGTAACCGTTTTCTTTTTGGGAGCACAAATTGAACATCAAGCAAAGAAAAGTTTGAATAAAGGGAAGCAAGAAATTGTTTTTACCAAACTCACCGATTTTTTAGACGCGAATACGGTTCAAGTGAAAGCAACTGGCGATCTGACGATTCTTTCCGTTCGCACAAGGAAAAACTACGAAGATATTCGCATTTCGAACGATAAAATGAATGAATTAAACGCCCAACGTAAAGTACTCGAAAAAAAAGAAAATGACTTGCGTAGTGAATTTGACATTCTTACTTTGGACAAAGATTTAATCCTACGAAATCGAGAATTAAAAGGCTTGAACGAAGGCTTGAAAATGTCGGAATTGAAGGATGCCTTCAACTTTATGCATCAAAAATTGATGGAGATTACCGTTCGACAAAGTGCTATCCGCGATGAATTGGAAAAAGTTACCAAAGACCTAAATAAATTGGAGCAAGAAATTGTTTCACAACGCAGTAAACCGGTTATCAATTATTCGGAAATTGTTGTGGAAGTTGATGTTGAAAAAGCAACTGACGCTTCATTTACTTTTAATTACATCAGTCCAAATGCAAGTTGGAAACCGTATTACGATATGCGAAGTGATGGTATTGGAAAATCAATCAAATTGGAGGCAAAAGCTTTAGTTTCACAAAATACAGGCATTGAATGGAAGGATGTGGACATGGTATTATCAACGAACGATCCGTATGAAAACTCGAAAGAACCTGAATTACAACCCTGGTATATCAATTACAACAATTACCGACAAGCAACGCAGCAGCGAACTAGAGTGTTACCTGAAATAGATTATTCGGGCGAAAAAATTACAGGCGAAGTTATCGATGCATCAACTGGCGAGGCAATGCCATTTACTAAAATATCTTTTCCTTCGAATCCGAGTATTGGCGTCGTAACAGATGTAGATGGTAAATTCACGGTAACTGTTCCCAAAAATGAAAAATACCTCGTCGCATCCTTCGTTGGCTATGCACCACAAACCGTTGCGATTCAATCTCCCTACATTAAGTTTTTCATGAAATCAGATGAATTCGTATTGAATAATGGGTGGGGAAATGGTAGTTCAACCTATAGTTGGGACTTCGATGGATTAGCAGATAGTATAAGAGTAAACACCGGAGGTATACCAGCCTATTATGGTGATGTGACTGGAGGCGTTTTTAAGGTGAATGAACAAGAAAAAAATCTAGAACAAATTCAAATTAGAGGAAGTCGAGAAAAAGATAATTATTTCTTTATAGATGGTGTTAAAGTAAAAGAAAAAGCGAACTACGCTCAAACCGAAGTGGTAAAAAAGGACTTACGTGTTGAATATCGTATTCAATCTAAAATGACCATTCCTACTGATGGTATGGATCACCGGGTACAAATAGACAATTTTGAATTAAAAGCTGATTATGAATACCATACAGCTCCAAAGATTGATCCAGCAGTATTTTTAGCGGCTCAAGTGACAGGTTGGGAAAAGCTGAATTTGTTAAGCGGAGAATCCAATATTTATTTTGATGGAACCTACATAGGAAAATCTTACATCGATATTAATTCAACAAAAGACACGCTTTCTTTTTCCTTTGGTAAAGATTCTAAAATCAACGTAGAGCGAACCAAAGTAAAAGATAAAAGCAGTAATAAAATTTTAGGTTCGCGCCAGAAATACGAAGCCACGTGGGAAATTAAAATCCGAAACAATGGTGGAGCGCTTATTCCAATTATCGTTAAAGATCAATTCCCAATAAGCACAAACAACGATATCAAAGTAAAACGAAATGATCTGGAAAATGGAGAGTTGAATGAGGAAATGGGAATTATTACGTGGAAACTAACCTTACCAGTCGGGAATACTCAAATCTATCAATTTGGTTATACCGTTGATTACGAAAAAGAAATGGTGTTGTATTTGGAGTAAGTTTACTCAAGCTGGCTTCTCACTACCACCAGATTTTATGTCATAAGAAATTAGTTTAAATTCAGGGAAAATCAATTCAACCTTTCCCTAGAAAAAAACCTTAATGGAAAAAATTTTCTAAAAAAGCCATTATAATGGAAATTATTTTCCAAAATAGCTGTATTTTTACTTCTTAATGGAAAAAATTTTCCCAATTCAATCACAAGAAATAATTTTTGGATCATCAGATTCCACTATTTCTAAACGTATTTCTCAGCTTGAAAAGAAAGGGGGAATTCGGAAATTAGCACCAAAAGTTTATACAAGTAATCTTGAAGATGATCCTGAAAAAATTGTACTTCGAAATTTATTTTCCATTTTAGGTCATCTTTATCCGGGTGCAGTACTTAGTCATCGGTCTGCAATTGAATTTAAACCAACATCATCAGGGCACTTATTTTTAACATACAAGTACACAAAAAAATCAAAACTTCCTGGCATTACCATTCGGTTCTTGGAAGGAATTGGAGCCATTGAAGGTGATAATGAAATTGCAAATGGATTATATGCAGCACAAAAGGAACGTGCCTTATTAGAGAATTTTCAATTGTCTCGAAAACCAGGTGCCGACTCCAAAACATTAACTTTTCCTGAAATTGAGGAACGATTGGAACAAATTGTCCGAGTAAACGGTGAAGAAGAAATAAATAAAATTAGAGATAAAGCCAGAGAAATTGCTCGAAAACTTAATTTTGATAAAGAATTTGAAAGTTTAAATACCGTTATTAGTGCTTTATTGTCCACACATCCGGCAGCAATATTAACTTCACCTATTGCATCTGCTAGGGCTTTTGGAATCCCGTATGACCCAATTCGCTATGAATTATTTGGAAAGTTATTTCAAGCATTAACTCAATTTGAGTTTAAATCGTGGATCGATCCAAATTCCTCTAATCTAGAATTTAAGAATTTTGCTTTTTTTGAAAGCTATTTTTCAAATTACATTGAGGGAACTAAATTCGATGTAAATCAAGCAAAACAAATTATTGAAACGCAAAAACCGCTTCCAAAAAGGCACGAAGATTCGCATGATGTATTGGGTACATACCGACTTGTTTCAAGCAGACAAGAAATGTCAATTATCCCACAAACCCCAGAGGAACTCATCGCAATTCTAAAATATCGACACAAAACATTACTTTCAGCGAGACCTGATAAAAATCCTGGTCAGTTTAAAGACCAAAATAACTTTGCCGGACAAACAGCTTTTGTAGATTTTAATTTAGTTAAAGGAACCCTCATTAAGTCCTTTGATTATTACAATGCACTTAAAAATCCTTTTGCTCGAGCTACCTACATGATGTTTGTAATTAGTGAAGTTCATCCATTTTTGGATGGGAACGGAAGAATTGCTCGCGTAATGATGAATGCAGAATTGGTATATCAGAATCATTCTAAAATTCTCATTCCAACGGTATTTCGTGAAGATTACATCTTGACATTGAGAAAACTAACCCGTCAACATGAACCTGAGTCCTTCATTCGTATGCTTTCAAAAATTCATGAATTTAGTACAAAGGTTGTTGGGAAAACAATGGATGAGATGCAGCTTTTTCTAGAAACCTCAAATGCCTTTCTTGAATCGGATGAAGGTCGTTTGATATTTTAACTAACTTTTACCCACTTTCCCAATTAGTACAAACAATGACATCAAGGTAAAGCGCAATGATCTGGAAAATGGAGAGTTGAACGAGGAAACGGGAATTGTTACGTGGAAAATTTCGCTACCTGTTGGGAATTCACAGGTATATCAATTAGGTTATTCCGTTGATTACGAAAAAGGAATGGTGTTGTATTTGGATTGATTTGATAAAATTGATATAAAATAAAATGGTCGGGCTTACCCGACCATTTTTTTATTAAAAGAGATTCAATTATTTCATTCCTTCGTTTCTCATTTTTTCCATTTCTGCATACCCATCACATTTTTTTGCTTCTTCTTCCAACTTTTTCATTTCTTCGTCAGATTTTTTGTCAAATAATTTTTTACACTTTTCCTCTTGCGATTTGTATTTCTCTGTGATAGCTTTCATTTTTGTGGCATCGCCTTTAGTTTCTTTTGCTTCCTTTATCATACTTAATGAAGTATCAACACACTCACATACCTCTGACTTACCACATGAAGCCAATAAAACAACTGCTGCTGCAGCACTTAACATAATTTTTTTCATAAATTTTATTTTAATTAAGTCGCAAATAAAATCATTATTTTTTTTTCAAAGACAAGTTTTTGTAAAAATATTTAATAATGAATTGTTTAAGAATTTTTTACCTATCTTTGCACCCCTAAAAATGCTGTACCTCTGCCTTTGACAGCAATGTATAATAAACTTTCAGGATAGCAGAGAACCTGAAATACAAAATTTTAAAGCCACATGGCAAAATCTAAAGCAACTGCACAGCCTACAGAAGGTCTTGCAGATTTTAACTGGGAA
>JBIIHD010000075.1:0-5986 GCA_044236095.1 Crocinitomicaceae bacterium
ATTCTGTTAGCTCATCAACAATTTCCGGAATTTTAGTAACTTCTAAATCTTCTTCCAGAATTTCTAACTTGTCTTCTACTCCTAAATTACTTATTTCCCCAAATTCGAAATGAATCAATTCATACAATTGAGCCCTATTTGTAATTCTAAAAGCGTATTTTTCTAGTTCCTCCTCGAAAAGTATATGTTTATTTTGAGCTAATGCTTTCAGGTAAAGCATTGGAAAAACTTGAGAATAAGGAAATTTATCACACAAAAGTTTTAGATCCTGAATATCCTCTCCCGAACTAATCGATGGATTTTCAACACGTTGAGCTATTTGTTCCCAGTTCAACATCACCAGTTAGATAATAATTTATTAATTACATCTTGAACAATTTGTTCGTTAATTTGAGACAACAGCCCCTGTTCAACACTCGCCAAATCGGTGTTTGAATCGTAATCTACGAAACGAGAAGTTGTCAATTTCATGGTCTCTTCCTTGGGTTTGGTGATAAAGATACTAAATTGAACTGTAATAGTTAACCTGTTTTTTGCTGCGTTATCTCCAGGCTGAAGAGCAACTGGAATAAGCGAATAATTAGTAACAACTCCTTCTATATTAACTTCTCCTTGACCATTTTTTGTATTCAACAATAGTCTCGTGTTATTTTGAATTCCGTCTTTAATATCCTCTGATAATTTGGGAGCCAAATTCAAAGGTGCATTTGCTGCATTATTCTCCAATGTTTTTACTGTAAAAGTTTTCCATTCAGGCGGCATAGAACCAGTATCTCTAAGCGAAACACTGTAAGGCCAACAAGAAGTAAGCACGAAAATCAAACTCAAAAAAAAGAAAATTCTTTTCATTCTGTGATATCGTATTCTTTTATTTTTCGGTACAATGTTCTCTCCGATATCCCTAAATCTTGAGCAGCATATTTTCTTTTTCCACGGTGTTTTTCTAATGCTTTCTTGATTGCTTCCTTTTCACGATCTTCTAAAGATAATGACTCTTCAATTTCCTCATGATCCTCGAAGGTTTCAGTTGGTTTGTGTATCTGAATTTCAGGAAAATTTGATTCTGCTGTACTAGGAAGAAATCTTTGTGCAGAAACAGTTCCCATAGGATTAACTTCTTCGTATAGCCGATTCACTACTGCTGTTTGATCTCCATTTAAATTAATTGCCCCACTTTGACTAATCATCTCCAAAACAAGTTTCTTTAAATCTGTCAAATCTTTTTTCATGTCAAAAAGAAACTTGTACATAATTTCTCGCTCCGAAAAACTATCGGATTCTTTGCCTCCAAGCATCGCTGGCATTTTTTCTGTTGGAGCGGGAAGATATTGTATCAATGTAGCTGCATCTAATTCTCGCTCCGTTTCGATAACCGATAATTGTTCAACTAAATTGCGAAGCTGACGAATATTTCCAGGCCAATTGTATTGTTGTATTAATTGAACTGCATCCTCTGTTAATTTAACAGCAGGCATTCGGTATTTATCTGCAAAATCATTTGCAAACTTCCTGAATAACAAATGAATATCCTCTTTTCGTTGACGTAAAGGTGGAAGTTGAATTGGGACTGTACTTAAGCGGTAATATAAATCTTCTCTGAACTTTCCTGTTGCAATTGCGTGAGCCATATTTTCATTGGTTGCAGCAACTACTCGAACATTTGTTTTGATAACTTTGGATGAACCCACGCGAATAAATTCCCCAGTTTCTAAAACACGTAGAAGTCGAACCTGAGTTTGCATTGGGAGTTCGGCTACCTCATCTAAGAAAATAGTTCCTCCATTAGCAACTTCAAAATAACCTTGACGACTCCCAGCAGCCCCAGTAAACGAACCTTTTTCGTGACCAAATAATTCAGAATCAATTGTTCCTTCAGGAATTGCTCCGCAGTTTACTGCAATGTATTCACCGTGTTTTCGAGAACTTAATTGATGAATAACTTGAGGTATGATTTCTTTTCCAGTTCCACTCTCCCCTGTTACTAAAACAGAAATATCAGTAGGAGCGACTTGCATCGCAACTTCCAGAGCGCGATTCAGTGACGGAGTATTTCCGATAATGCCAAACCGTTGTTTAACCTGAAGTAGATTCATAATGACAAAATCAACATAATGAGATTGCTTCACCCATCAAAGTAGCTGATGTACAATCAGTAATTTTCACCCAAACGTATTGTCCTTTCTCATAATTTCCCCTTGGAAAAACAACCATTGCATTTTGACCATTGCGACCACAGAGATGTTCCTCAGATCTTTTGGAAGTTCCTTCAATTAATACTTTAACTGTTTGCCCCACCTGTTTTTCATTGGACAATTTTGAATGCTTTAACTGTAATTCAATAATCTCATTCAAGCGAGCGCCTTTCACTTGTTCAGGAACATCATCTTCAAATCTTCTTTCCGCCAATGTTTTTGGACGTTCAGAATATTTAAACATATACGCAAAGTCAAATTGAACTTCTTTCATTAATGAAATCGTATCTTGATGTTCCTCATCTGTTTCACCACAAAAACCAGTGATGATATCAGTAGATATAGCACAATCAGGCATAAACTTTCGAATAGCATTAATACGATCCAAATACCATTCTCGGGAATATCCGCGATTCATGCGAGCTAGAACATCCGAATGACCTGATTGAACTGGCAAATGAATGTAAGGACAAATATTTTCATATTTAGCCATAATTTCTAGTACATCATCGGTCATATCTTTAGGATGAGAAGTACTAAATCTGACACGTAAATTGGGAGAAACGAGCGCGACCATTTCCATCAATTGAGCAAAATTGGTAGTTGGAAGATTTAAATCTTTAATTTCACCTTTGGAAGTTAAATTCCAACGATAACTATCCACATTCTGACCAAGCAAGGTTACTTCGCGATATCCTTTATCAAATAAATCGCGGCATTCTTCAACAATTGTTTTCGGATCTCTAGACCTTTCTCTGCCTCTGGTAAATGGAACAACACAAAACGAACACATATTATCACAACCTCGCATGATTGTGACAAAAGCCGAAATGCCACCTTGATCCAAGCGAACGGGTGAAATATCTGCATAGGTTTCATCTCTGGAAAGTAAAACATTCACTGCTTTTTGGCCGGTTCCAACTTCTTCAACTAAATTAGGCAAATCTCGATAAGCATCCGGTCCGGCTACTAAATCCACTAATTTCTCCTCTTCTAACAAGGATTTTTTCAAACGCTCAGCCATGCAACCTAAAATTCCTACAACTAAATCGGGATTTTGGTCTTTTTTATGCTTGAATTCTGTTAATCGATTTCGTACACGTTGTTCTGCGTTTTCTCGAATAGAACAAGTGTTAATCAATACCACATCTGCTTCATCGACATTTCGCGTAGTTGTATACCCTTCCTTTGTCATGATAGACGCAACCACTTCACTATCAGAGAAATTCATTTGACAACCATAGCTTTCAACGTATAATTTTTTACCTGTTGAGTCACTATTTTCGATAATAATGGCTTCTCCTTGCCTACCTTCGTCTATCACTTTATTTTGGTTCAATTCCATTGTTTCGTTCTTGACTACAAAAATAAGGAAAAACCTAGGACTGACAAAATGTCACAAGAGAGAAAACTTATCGGATTGTACTTAACGAATCAAATTGAGATGACCTGTACAAATTTTGTATTCGTCCGTATCTGGTATTTTGTAGATTATTTTCCACGTGTATGTTCCGATTGGGCATACAAGACCATTAAAATATCCATCCCATCCTTTGGAAGAATTAAAAGATTGATAAATCAATTCACCCCAACGATTGTATATATCCATTTGAAAGTTAGCGGGATCAAAACCAGTAGTAAAAATGGGATAAAATTGATGATTATGTTCATCACCATCTGGAGTGAAGGTATTTGGAACATAAAATATTTCATCTCCTTTAATTTGTATCACAAGAGATGTAGAGTCTTCGCAATCAAATTGATTTGTCACATTTAAATGAACAGAATAATTTCCTTCTGAATAAGGGTACGTATGCTCTAATTGGCTATCAAAAATATCATAAATAATTCCATCACCAACTGTTAAAATTGATTGAACTAAACCAGTTGAATTATTGATAAAATCAATAGTTGGTGAATCAGATGTTGTAATCATGGGAGATGCTGAAAATGAAGCAATTGGATTCGGATGAACTATTACAGTAGTTGTAATTTGACTGGAACAAGAATTATTATCAGTTCCAATAACTGTATAAGTAGTTGACGTAATCGGGCTTAAATATGATTGACTTCCTGATCCTTGAGGAATCCAAGAGTAGGAATTTGCACCGGAAACATTTATTGACACTATTTCTCCAGCGCATATTTCTTGATCTTGTGAAATTTGTAAAACCGGATTTGGAAAAACAACAATTGATAAAGAATCTTCATTCGAGCAATTATTCGCATCAGAACCCGCTACGTAAAACATTGTATTCATTTGTGCAATTGAATTTTGCTGAGAGGCATTTCCAGGAAATTGAGGCCAACTATAGTTAACTCCACCGGTTACTTGCAGTAAAATATTTTCCCCAACACAATAGTCTGGTTGGTTTGAGGATAATTGAATGTTTGGTAAAGGATTGACAGTAACTTGCACAGGAATTGAAGTCGAACAATTATTGGGATCAGTACCTGTTAAAGTAAAAGTTGTTGATACATTTGGTGAAACGGTTAAAATTCCTTGAGAATTTACAGCACCAAATAAGGGAACCCAATTGTAGCTAATTGCTCCGGAAGGACTCAAAACTGTGGTATCTCCTGAACAAATGGTAACAGGTGAACATAGTAAAACTGGAAGTGGATTTACTGTTAAATTGATCGTAACTAAGGAATCACAACCTGATTGAGATTGAAAAGTGAAATTATATTGACCTGAACTAGACAAATTCTGACTTCCAATAATAAAATTATCGCCTTGACAAATAGAAGTATCTATGGTTGTATTGAATACTGGATTAATTGTAAGATTTAGGTTTACGATTGAATCGCAGCCATTAACTGATGTTAAATTCGCTGTATAATTTCCTGCAGCTGTTAAATTTTGTCCATTAAAACTGTATTGATCGCCATCGCAAATCGAAGCATTTACTGTGGTTGATAAATTAGGGTATACGGTAACAAGCACTTGATCTGTGGTTGGACACACACCTGGTGAACTTGCCAATGAAGTGGTAACAGTGTAGATTTGTGAAATTGGCGTATTTCCACTATTTGTAATAGAAACTGTTGGATTTGAACTATTTGGATTATCTAATCCAGTTGTAGGAGACCAAGAATAGATAAAGTTTGGATTAACTGAAGTACCAATTGCCGCATTCTGTCCGGTGCAAAAGGAAACATCAGTACCGGCATTCGAGGTTGCTTGATCTGTGTAAATAATAACATTTCGTATGGAATGTTGATCTGTTGCTCCTCCAGTTGAAGCTGTAAACCCCATGTATCCTGCGAAATTAATAGGGAAATTAGCCGTTAAATATTGGATGTTATTTATAAATAAAGTAACGGCTCCATTTACGTAAGTTAATTTTACTGGTTGATATACATTACTTCTTACGAAATTTAGATTATTTCCTACATTGGTGAGTTTTACAATCCCGGGAATACACTCATTGTACCCGACTCCACTAAATATTTGGAGCTCTGGATTAACGCCGCATCCATTATCCCATGTATCTAAAATTACCTTTAATCCATTAGCCGTTCCTGGAATACCAACACCTCCTCCATTTACAAAACCTGCGGGTGGTACATCTAGAAAACAAAAAGCAAGACCATCAGCTGCGCTACCACCCCAAATGCGATAATCAAATTCGACTGTCCATTTCGAACAAATCAAAGGATTTATTGGCGTTCCATAAAAAACTCCACCGCTTTGGTTTCCCGAAGCATTCGTTAAAATCAATTCATTTGGACTTCCATCAGCATCTCCTCCTGTATCACCGGCGTAGGCATTTCCTGTTAAATTCCATCCA
>JBIIHD010000076.1:0-5951 GCA_044236095.1 Crocinitomicaceae bacterium
GATGGGGATGGGATTTTAGATAAAGATGATTATTGTGTTTATGATGCAGGATCTATTAAAACGAGGGGTTGTCCTGATACAGATGGCGATGGGATTATTGATATGAATGACCGATGCCCGCATGATAAAGGGTTGGGGGTTCATTTAGGTTGTCCAGATCGTGATTTTGATGGAGTGATTGATGTAGCTGATAAATGTCCGGATGTGCCTGGAATTGAATTGAACAACGGCTGCCCTTTTGAAAATCAAGGTTGTTGCATGGATAAAGATGGAGATGGAGTAACAAATGAAAAGGATAAATGTCCTGATCATGCAGGCTCTGTGTACAATGACGGCTGCCCAATTGATAAAGATAATATCGATAAAATTAACTTGAATGACAAAAAAGAAGACAAAGACCCAAATCACACTATGAATCAGTTGACTGATTCCAAGTTGAATAAAGTTGACTCTACAGGTATTATTTCATCAGCCTTTGATCTTCAAAAGCTAATAGAAAGTAAAAACGTTAGCAAAGAATTAAACGTATTTTTTGACGTTGACCAGGCTAATCTATCGATTGAAGAACAAAAAAGATTTTATGATTTTATGCAAGATTTGGGTTCTCAAAAACAAAAGATTTCATTCGTAGTTATTGGTCATACAGATCGCGATGGAAGTCTGGATTATAATCTAATTCTCTCTAAAAAGCGAGCGGAAACTGTGAGGCGCAAAATCACAGATCTCGGTTATGATACAAAATTTATTTCGGTTTATTATTACGGAGAAACGAAATCCTTGTACAAAGAATCCTATACGGCTGAGCAAAAAAGGATGGATCGAAAAGTCACAATAATGGTTGTTCTCAACAAGTAATTTTTTGGAAGACTCTTATAATCAATCTGAAATTATGAAATTAAAATTAAATAAAACCCTTTGTGTTTTTGATCTAGAGGCGACTGGAGTTCAGATTACAAAAGACAGAATAGTTCAGATCGCAATTATTAAAATTGATAAGAACGGCAACGAGCAAAAATTTAATCGCTTGGTTAATCCGGAAATGAAAATTTCAGATGAGGTTTCAGCCATTCACGGGATTACGAATGAAAAAGTAAAAAACGAACCCACATTCAAAGAAATCGCGGTAGAAATAATGGATTTCATAGGAGATTCTGATTTGGCAGGATACAATTCCAATAAGTTCGATATTCCGCTATTAGCGGAGGAATTTTTACGTTGTGAAATCGCTTTTGACCTGTCTGATAGAGCTTTTATAGATGTTCAAAATATTTTTCATAAAATGGAGCAACGAACTTTAGCTGCTGCCTATCAATTTTACTGCAATCAGTCAATGGAAAATGCGCACGATGCTCTTTATGACACGCAGGTAACCTGGGAAGTTTTCAAAGCGCAAATGGAAAAATACGATTCGTTGGCAACCGATGTTCTTGCTTTGGCTGAATTTTCTAGAGCGGGAGATTTTAAATTATTAGACTTAGCAGGAAGATTGGCCATCAACGAAAAAGGCCATAGCATTTATAATTTTGGCAAACACAAAGGGAAGACAATCAAACAAGTAATGAAAGAAGAACCGGGTTACTACGGTTGGATGTTAGATGCTGATTTCCCCTTGTATACCAAGCAATGTTTGCGTAAGGAAATGGAAAAAATCAAGTCCGAGAATCAACAAGTTAAGGAAAATGATTTACACGAAAAACTGTCGCAATTAAAAAATAAATTTGGATCAAAATGAAGATAATTTGCATTGGAAGAAATTATGCGGATCATGCCAAGGAAATGAAATCTGAACTGCCTTCGGAGCCGATATTTTTCATGAAACCCGATACGGCTCTTGTTAAAGAGGGAAGCGATTTTTATTTACCTGAATTGAATTCCGAAATCCATTATGAATGTGAATTGGTAGTTAAAATAAGTAAAGCCGGGAAATTTATTGCTGAAGAATTTGCGAAGAACTATTATTCTGAAATTTCATTGGGACTCGACTTAACTGCCCGTGATCTCCAAGCTAAATGTAAAGAAAAAGGTTTGCCGTGGGAGATTGCTAAAGCATTTGATAATTCTGCACCAATTTCATCCAAATGGATTTCAGTTTCTGAATTATCGTTGTCTGACTTGAATTTTCAATTATTTCAAAATGGTGAATTGAAACAAAATGGATTTACAAAAGATATGATTTTTTCAATAGATAAACTAATTAGTTATGTTTCATCGTTCGTTACTCTGAAAACCGGCGATCTTATTTTTACCGGAACTCCTGCGGGTGTTGGCCCTATTCATATTGGAGATATACTAGAGGGGTTTTTGGAGCGGAACAAATTATTTGAATTTACTGTTAAGTAGGTATGGAAATTCAAAAAGAGTGGTTTGCTGACTGGTTTGATACATCTTATTATCACACCTTATATAAAAATCGGGATGAAAAAGAAGCTAAAGAATTTATTGAAAATTTATGTTCTTTATTAAAGCTTAGACCGAATTCATCATTATTGGATTTGGCGTGTGGAAAAGGAAGGCACAGTATGACATTGAATGAGCTTGGGCATAAGGTTCTTGGAGTCGATTTATCGGAAAACAGCATTTCCTTTGCTAAACAACTTGAACAGAGGGGGCTGCATTTTGAAGTTCATGACATGCGTAAAATTATTCCGGGTTTATCTTTTGATGCGATTTTTAATTTGTTTACCAGTTTTGGATATTTCGATTCTCCTGAAGATAATAAGAAGGTCATTTTTTCTGCAGCAAATATGCTATGCGAGAAAGGGCTTTTTATTATTGATTTTATGAATGCAGAAAAGGTAATTGAAAACCTTGTGCTTCAGGAAGAAAAAACCATTGACGGAATTCAATTTTCTATCCAACGATTAGTTGAAGGAGGGCACATTTTTAAAAAAATTACAGTGAATGATCAAGGTCAAATCAGAAAATACACTGAAAGAGTTCAGGCTTTGAAAATGAATGACTTTGAACGATTACTACAGCCTGAATTTAAAATTCTTCATACATTTGGCAACTTTCAATTAGATAATTTTGATGCTAAAACTTCAGACAGACTAATTCTTATCGCCGAAAAAAATGCTTAATTCTTTCACCGTCATTTCAAGTTTTGTTGGCGCCGTAATTTTAGGTGGAGTAACAGTTGTATATCTTCAAGCGACGAATAAAACTCAGCTAATAAAATTATTATTGGCTTTTAGTGGTGGTTTTATGCTTTCAATAGCTTTTACGCATTTTATTCCAGAGTTGTATTCAAATAAAACTGCCACGATCGGGTATTTTATTCTTCTCGGTTTTCTTGTTCAATTACTTCTTGAATTTTTTTCAGGTGGTATTGAACACGGACATGTACACATTCACAAGGATGAAAAAATGCCATGGGCTCTATTTATTTCACTTTCGCTTCATTCCGTAATTGAAGGGGTTCCTCTGGGGAATATCCTTGAGGGAATGGGGCATTCGGATGCTCATGACCACGATTTAAATTCACTTTTTTTCGGAATACTTTTTCATCAAATTCCAGTTGCCATTGCGTTGATGACTTTATTAATTAAATCGAACTCCTCTATGCTTAAGGCATGGATCATATTGATTTCATTTGCTATTATGACTCCAATGGGTGTGCTCATAGGATTATCGGTTCCTGCAGAGAATCTTGGACTCAGTGAAGACATTATTTTGGCCATTGTCGTCGGAATTTTCCTTCATATTTCAACCACTATTATTTTCGAAACCAGCGAAAATCATAAATTCAATCTTATGAAGCTTTTGAGTATATTAATAGGATGCTCCTTTGCCTTCACTTTAAATTGGGTATAACCTTTGCACGAGACTTTGTTTAAAAAAGGGTTTTGATGAAAATCACTCGTCGTTTTTTTCTAATTACCTTTAAAATATTCTAATTTCTCTTTGCATGAACCGACTCACTTCTGTTTTTCCTTTTATTCTGTTGGCACTAGCCTTAATTGTTCAATTGAGCTATAATGCCCAAATAAAAAATGAATTTCACTGGGAGTCAAGTCAGTATAGTCATTTGAATGTTTTGCCGGTTTACCAGCAAAAAATGGAGGCAGAAAAATTGATTACAGTGGTGAAAAATGCCCATGATAATCTGCCTTTTTCGCAGTTAGACAAGAAATTTGTATTGGTCACGATTGGTGAAAATCATCAGGAATTTACTAAAACCACAAAACTTTTTACTGATTTTTATGAGATTCACCTGAATTTCAACGATAGATTGAGCGACCTTCAAAAAGAAAGAGTAGAACATGCGGATCAGTTAATTATTTCTGTTCATATGAATGAAAAAGCAACATGGAATGAAAAAATGTTGGATCCATTTCACAAAATTCATTGTCACGGAAAAAAAACAGTGGTTTTCTTCACTCCCTTTAACTTTGTCAAATCTAATAAAATACCGAATCATGATGGTTTAGTAATTGCCTATGAAAATCATCCATTTATTCAAGATCGCACAGCTCAATTGTTGTTTGGTGCAATTCCTGCAACAGGAAAATTAATGGAGGAATTATCAGTGTTTCATCCAGCAGGAACAGGTATTCAATTGAAATTGGGAGGTAGGTTAAAGTTTACAAGTCCTGAAGAAGTTGGGATTGACCCACAGAAATTGGCTGAAATTGATAGAATTGCGTTGAATGGAATTGCTCAAGGTGCATATCCTGGATGTGAAATTGTGGCGGCCGTGGATGGAAAAATATTTTACCGAAAAACCTTTGGAACTCATAAATATAAAGATTCGACTAAAGTAAAAATGGATGATATTTATGATTTGGCCTCTATCACTAAAATAGGTGCCTCTACGACGGGATTAATGTATTTACAATCTCGGGGAAAATTCGATATTAATAAAAAATTGGCAGACTACATTCCAGAGTGGGTTAATGGCACTAAAATGGAAAACCTTGAATTGAAAGATATGTTGACACATCAGGCTGGGTTGAAAGCATGGATTCCTTTTTATTTAAATGTTCTTAAAGATAATCAGCCTGATCCTAATCTTTTTAGCAAAAGTGAAACTAAAACATTTAATCGTCAGGTGGCAGATAATTTGTGGATGCGCGAGGATTATGTCGACTCTATGTACAAACAAATTTCTTCCCAACCATTGGGTCCTAAAGACTACAAATATTCGGATTTAGGGTATTATTTCATCATGAAATTGATTGAAAAGCAATCTAAGCATGATTTCAATCACTTTTTACGTTCACGAATATACGAACCAATGGGGTTGAGAACAATGGGATTTAATCCATTGCATTGTTTTAATAAAAATCAAATAATTCCAACCGAAAATGACACCAAATTTAGAAAGCAATTAGTTCAAGGTTATGTTCATGATCCAGGTGCAGCAATGCTAGGCGGTGTTTGCGGTCATGCAGGGCTTTTCTCAAACGCAACTGATTTGGCTTCTTTATTTCAAATGTTTTTGAATAAAGGATACTACGGAGGGGTTCAATATTTAAAACCTGAAGTTATTGAAATGTACACGACGAACCCATTTTCATCTAACTACCGAGGAATTGGATTTGATAAACCGAAATTTGAGGGGGGTGGAACATGTAATAAAGCATCATCGAAAAAAAGTTATGGGCATAGTGGGTTCACTGGAACATTAGCTTGGGCAGATCCTGAATATCAATTGAATTATGTATTTCTGTCCAATCGCGTTTGTCCTGACCAAGAAAACCGCAAAATTATTGATTTACACATCCGAACCGAAATTCAAGGTGTGCTATATGAGGCGGTGAGGAGTAGGGGTAAACAATAAAGTTATTTGTAACAAAAATGAGCGGGTGAGGTTTTCTTATAAACTTTTAAATTCCGCCACATGAAAACGCTCATTTTAACTTCTTTGATATTTCTTTGTGTTCAATCTGCTACAGCGCAATTTATTATTGATTACGGTTCATTTAAATTTGAAGAACAGAAAAATGATC
>JBIIHD010000077.1:0-5947 GCA_044236095.1 Crocinitomicaceae bacterium
TAGAAAAAGTGAGTTTTTTAGCTCAGCGAGAATTTTCGAAAAACCTGTTTCATAAGTCATTGTACGCAAGAGTTATAGATGAAATCGATTATGATTCCATTCAGAGACAAGAAATTATTGATTTTTATAAACAATTTTATTTATCTGGGATGTATAAAGTTTTGGTAGTCGGAGATTTTCAAGATAGCCAAATTGGAATGTTTGAAGATTGTTTACTTCCATTGATCAATAAAACCCCATTGGAATATGCCACCCAATTATTTAATAACAAAAGCACCTTTCACACTGAAAAACAAGGGGCTTTGCAAACAGCAATTCGAGTGGGGCGTATTCTATTCAATCGAAAACATGAAGATTATATCGACATGATCATTTTGAACACCGTTCTTGGAGATTATTTTGGAAGTAGGTTGATGAGTAATTTGAGAGAGGACAAAGGTTACACTTATGGTGTTGGGTCTATGATTTCTGAATTTCATGAAACTGGATATTTCTTAATCGCTACCGAGGTGGCAAAAGAACATGCTCAGCATGCAATTCAAGAAATTAGAAATGAGATAGAATGTCTTCAAAATGAATTGATTGGTGATGAAGAGTTGAATTTAGTTCGAAATTATTTGTTAGGACAACTCTTGAAAAGTGCAGATGGGCCTTATGCCATGGCAGATCTTTGTGTAGGTATTTATTCCTTTGATCTGGGTACTGATTTCTACGATAAATACATCGATAGAATTCGGAATTTCAACGCTAAAAGATTGCAGGAAATCGCCCAAAAATACTTGAATTGGTCTGATTTAACGATCGTAAGTGCAGGATAGCAACTTTATTCTTTGAATTTCGTTAAAATACAGGACGTTTTTGAACGTTTATTAGTTAATGAGGTATTTTGTTTTAATCCTACTGATTTTTGGATCTATTTCATGCGTGAAAGCATCGCATGCTATGGGAGGAGAGATCACGTATACTTGTGTAGGAGGAAATTCATTTGTATTTCAATTGGTTTTTTACAGAGATTGCAATGGTGCGGAGGTTAATACTGTATCTGAAAATCTTAGAGTTTGGAATCATTCTACAATTACATCCATTACCTTGCCTTATGTTTCGAGACAAGATGTTTCACCAACTTGTACTGCATTGCCTGGTTTTGCTTCTCAGTTGGAATGTGGAATAGGAAGCGCAGGAGGAAATGGAATTGGTGCAATTGAACGTGTCGTTTATCGAAGTTTACCGATTGTTTTATCAGGTATTCCACCTGCTGATGGCTGGATTTTTACTTATGAAAATTATTCGAGAAGCAATGCGTTAACAAATATCAGCAACCCTTCTACATACGGAATTACGTTGGCCGCAAAAATGTATGCAATTCCAGGATCAACAGGTTTAGGATGCACAGACTCATCGCCTCAATTTCTACAAGAACCCTATTTTGTAAGTTGCACAGGCAGTGAATATCAGTATAACATGAATGCAATAGATCCAGATTTGGACTCCGTACATTTCGATTTTGGAATTCCATATAATCATTTTCCTGGATCGCCCTATAATCCGCCGATTTCTCCTAATCCTATTGTTTTTGAGCCGGGATTTTCTTATCAAAATCCAACGCCTGATGGAACTTTTAATGCCTCTAATATTCCTTCCAATATTAATCCTCTAACCGGTGAATTAACATTCTTAAGTTTTAATTCTGGAAACTACTTGGTGAAAATTCGAGTTAGGTCATTTAGGCAAGGTGTTTTAATTTCTGAGGTTGAACGCGAAATGCAAATAGTGGTCATGCCTTGTTCCTCTGCCAATAATCCACCGGTAATAACTCCTCCTTTCAGTGGATCGTTCTCAACAACTATAAACGCAGGAGAACTCCTGACATTTAATCTAAACGTGGTAGATCCAGAAGTGCTACAAGATGGGGTTACTCCACAAAAATTATATTTAACTGCCTCAGGACCAATGTTTGGGGCGGGCTTGACCTCTACAACGGGATGTGATATCGAACCTTGTGCAACTTTAAATTCAGCCGCTCCAATTATCGGAACACAACAAGTATCAGCTTCATTTTCTTGGCAAACAACATGTGATCATTTGGTCAATCAATTTGGTATAGTTGCGGATGTTATACCGTATAATTTTGTTTTCAAAGTTCAGGATGATTATTGCCCAGTTCCTAAGGTAAGTTACGTAACAATTACCATTTTTGTCGTAAATCCGGGGGTGATTCCTGCCACTCAAATAAAATGCATACAAACAGAGAGTAATGGCGATCTAACAATTCAATGGAATCCCGTTGCAAACCCTTCGAATTCTTTTGTGGAATATCAATTAAATAGTGTTGAAGATGGCGCAATTGGCGTTCCAATTTCTAATATTAATACCACACAAGTCACAGTACCTGCTCCAAATTCAGCTAAGCATTTTTTTGTTTCAGTAAGAAGCGGTTGTGATGGTAATGTGCTTAAAAATTCTGATACCATCTCCAACATTCATTTGAATTTGATAAATCCGAATAACGGAACTGCAATTTTACAATGGAACAAGCCAAAATCAACGCCATTGAGTTCTTACAATTCCTATTATCATATTTATCGAGAATACCCGGCCGGAACATTAACTTTAATAGACAGCACTCTTTACAATACAACGAATTACAAAGATACGATTGATATTTGTGAAGCATATTTGGCCTACAAGATTATTCTTCCAACAACACAATGTGATTTTACATCCAATAAATCGGGAGATGATTTTGTGGATATGTTAACACCAAATATTCCAACCTTATTGTCAGTTGGAATCGACACTGCTACAAATGCTATTTCAATAAATTGGAATCAAAATCAGCAGCCTGATACTTATGGCTATGTTGTTTATACATTCGACGATTCTGGTTTTTTAGTAGAGCTAGATACTGTTTGGGGTTGGGCAAATACGAGTTATTCGTATTTTACTGATTTAACACAAGGACCTTTTTCCTATTCTGTTGCGGCATTTGATTCTTGTTATACAGCAGCCGTTCCAGTCACCTATCAAACATCCGCAAAAAGTCCAATTCAAACAACTATGAAAATTGAATCTGAAGTTTTCATGTGCGAGAAGAAAGTTTTGTTGAAATGGACCAAATATGGCGGGCAATCCGTTCAAGAATACCGGATTTTCGCTAAAAACAATGGTTCATGGGATCAAGTAGCATCAACCAATGATACAATTATTGAAATTCCGGTAATAGGTGGTGCAAATTATTGTTTCACCGTTCAAGCTATTTTTTCTAGTGGTAGTAGAGCTTTTTCTGATTTAACTTGTTTTACCGTTCCGATGCCTCAGCAACCTTCATTTCATTATTTCAAATTGGCAACAGTTGAAAACGGAGCGATAGAATTACATGATTATATCGATGAATCAGTTGGAATTCAGGAGATTATTTTTCAGCGCTTGAATTATACAAACGCCTATGAAATAATTGCCAACGTTCCTGCAAATTCGAATAATGTTTTCTTTTTAGATACCATTGCTGACGAACAAGAAAAGCCTTGGCAGTATCGAGCAAGATATGTGGATAGTTGCGGAAACATCGGTAATCCATCTAATATTGTGAAAACGATTTATTTAAGTGGCGTTGCAGATGAAATTCGGCTGCTAAATTTTATACAATGGACACCTTATGAAGGTTTTGATGGATCAATTGTTGAATACCGCATTTATCGCGGGCCCAATGGGGTTTTTGATTCCAATCCAATTGCCGTTGTATCAAGCAATCAATTGAGTTATGAAGACGATGTTTCGTCTGTTGAATTTCAGGGTGAAATATGTTATCGGATAGAGGCTGTTGAAGCATTGAATTTTTACAATTTTGCTGAAATAAGTCATTCAAATGACTTTTGTTTTGTCTACAAACCTCTGGTCTATATTCCTAATACGTTCACACCTGATGGTGATAACTTGAATGATTATTTTTATCCTATTTTAACGAATATTGAGCCACTTGAATACAACTTGAGTATCTTTAATCGTTGGGGGCAGGTTATTTTTGAAAGTTCAAAATTGGAAATGGGTTGGGATGGAAAAATTCAGGCAAGTGGTTTGGATGCCACAAACGATACCTACTTTTATCAAGTTCAAGTGAATGATGCAAATGGAGTTCAAATATCGAAAAGGGGTTTTGTTTCATTGCTTCGGTAAGGTTTTTGTTTGGATAAAAGAAAAAAAAACAGTATGTTTGTTCAAATTAAAGTTTAAGCTATGAAAAGACTAGTATTCCCATTATTTCTCATGTTGGCAATCATTTCATTTGCACAAAACGGAATTATCATAACACTCGAGGGTCAAACTACTGATATTTCGGGTCAAACTCATACAATGACGGCACAGGGGAACACAGTTTTTGATGTTCCTTTTCACATTGAAAACCAAACGGGTGAAACGCATCAGTGGGTTGTTACAAGGTATCGTGTTAATGTTCCTGCAGGTTGGTCAGACGGTTTATGTTGGGGTCATAGTACAGATCAATTTGGTGGAATATGCTATACGTCAACACAAATGAATACTAATCCGTGGACGACATCTTCAAATCCTAATTTTCTATTTAATGTTCTCAATGGTGAATATGGTAAGATGAAGCCTCAAATTAATCCAGATGATTTTGTGAGTGGACAAGCTCATTACAGATACTATATTTCGGATGCAGGAGTTGCTGCGTACAGTGACTCAGTAGATTTAGTGGTTGATTTTACAGCTGCGGTTAAACCGATCAAAGAAGAATTGACGGTTTCAATTGTACCAAATCCAGCGTCAGACTATATCAATATTACTGTGAATGGGGTTGACAATGCGTCATTAAAAATTGTTGATATGGTGGGCAACGTTGTTTACCGGGATGCAATTTCGAATACAAAATCTATAGTAACATCTAACTTCAAAACAGGTGTCTATTTTGTGACCATCGATGCTCCAGGATCCAAGTCATTGAGCAGAAAAGTCTTAATCAGACATTAAGGTTAATCCATCGTTCCGATAACTATGGAAATATAGCATAACCTACTTGTTAAGTAGGTTCATCTTTATTATCCCGTTTTATTTTTTTAATTTGAAAAATCACTGTTTGGTATCTATTTTAATAGACTTGTATTAAGGGCCTATCAAGGTTCAAATTAGCATACAAATATTTCAATCTCGCATTTTCTTCCCGTAGAGCCTTAAGTTCCCTAAGTTATTGAGCATACATACTACCATTTTTTTGCTTCCTTGTATGAAAAGTTGGAACTGATATGCCATTTTCAAGACATAAATCTTTTGATTGTTTGCTGGCATCGTATCCCACTGGGATTTTTATAGTCTGGACTTTTGTCTATCTTATTTTATCAGTAAAAATTTAATTATAATCATTTTTTTTTGAAACATGTGGAAGTTTACCAATAAAGGAAGGCAATAAAAACAGCAGTTAGTTATATATATAATAATATAAAAGAAGCCATAGAAAATATGGAAACTTCTAAAGGTTAATTAAGAGTGGAGTGAGGAATAGTAAAACAATGATACACGTTAACAAAATTACAACAAGCCAAAATTTTGAGTGCGGAAAAATAAAAAAGCATTGATTATTACATCAATGCTAAATAAACAGCAATAGCATCTACTGCCATGTTTATTATGAGCCATTCAAGATAAAATTCTTTTCTCTTGATACACTCTTTGATAAAACATATTGTATTCATATTTCTTAAAATGAGGTTAATACTATGTTATTCAAGTTAAAAACAGTAAAATACCAAATTTAGTACCACAATTAATTCATTGGAAATTCACCTATCTAAAAATGTTTGTTTTTTAGTCTTAAATTCAACGATTTAGCTGGGCTTTCTTACCATCAAAATTTGCAAGTTAATTTAAAAGTTTTGATCTGATTTAAGTCATTTTTGGTGGTTTTTAGCACAATTTCCAGTATTTACCAACCAAA
>JBIIHD010000078.1:0-5890 GCA_044236095.1 Crocinitomicaceae bacterium
TTTTTCACATACCTAAAATAAAAATATGGACGCAAAGAAAACAGGTTTGCTGTTAAACATTATCAAATGGATTTTATCCGGTGTTGGCGTTATAGCATGTGTTCTAGTAATTAATGGGCCAAATACCAATGCAGGAACTCAGGCTGTAGCCGAGTTTAGAGATGGTTTTGAGATGTCATTTGCCATGTTATTTACTATTGCAGTTATGATTGCTTGTGTGGCAATGATCCTTGTGTTTTTCCTTTTACATTTTATCAGTCAACCTAAGAAAACAGCTCTATCAATAATGGGTATTTTAGTTTCCCTAGTTGTTTATCTAATTTTTTATTTTGCTGGAACCACAGATACGAGCAAAACGCTTTTGTTGAAAGGAGATGTAACTGATGGAGTTGTCCTTACAACAACTGCAGGTATTTATACAACTGTTGTTGCATTGGTTGCAGCAGTTTTAGTGATCGTTTTCTTACCTATTTACAATCGCTTTAGAAATTAAAAATGGCAAAAAGAGATATTCCTGAGGTAAATGCGGGCTCGATGGCTGACATCGCGTTCCTTTTGCTTATCTTTTTCCTCGTAACAACGACTATGGATAAGGATACTGCTTATTTGAGAACGATTCCTGCTCCTGTTAAAGTTGATAAGCCAATTGAATATGAAAAAAAGAATATTCTTACGGTTAAGGTAAATCAAGAAAATCAGTTTTTCATTAGAGGTAAAATATTTGATAATCCAGATTTAATTTCGGAAGAAGTTACAAAATTCTACAATCAGAATCGTGCATCTAATTTAATCGGTCAGATTTTCGATAACGGTTATCCTTTATATTTCTACACTGAACTTTCATCTGCGAAAAAAGAGTTAGATGAAGCAATAGAGAGAAAATCTAAATTGAAGGCGAAAGAAGGTGATATTTTCAATAGAACACAAGAAGCATTTAATGAGGCAGACAAGAAGTATAATGCGTTCAAGTTATATGGAGGACCAATACCAACTATTTCCGGAGAGGCTCACGTTCGGTTGGAAGTTAAAAAGTCTACGCCTTATCGAATCTTTGCTAAAATTCAATCAGAAATAGAGGAAGCAGTATTTGCTCTTCGTGATGAAGAGTCGAAAAGATTATTTAATGAAGGTTATGGTGCTTTGAGTCGTAAAGCTGAAGCGAACATAGAAGATAAAGAATCAGCATATAAAATTTATTTATTAGAATTTTTGTTTCCTCAATCAATCGTTGAGGTTTCACCAAAAAGTTAATAGGAAATGTCAAAATTTAAAAAAGATGGTAGAGGTGCTCCTCCTGGTGTAAATACATCATCTCTTCCTGATATTGTATTTATGTTGTTATTTTTCTTTATGGTTGCTACAACCAGTAAAGAAGTTGACCCAACCGTAAAAATAGATTATGCCTTTGGTCAAAAAACTCGGGATTTGACTCCTTATAAGCAACGTTCCGAAATTGATTTTATTTTTTTGGGAAAATCTAGAAATAAAAGTAGAGATACAGACGGTTATTTTTTATCATTGGACAATGTTCAAGAATCCCCTCGCGCAGATGGTTTATACGAGGTGAATGTGGTTGGAGCTTGGAAGAAATCCAAATATGAGGGTAATCCTAAAAGAAAAGGTAAGCCAACTAATACTATTATTACTTGCTTGAAGGCAGATGAAGGAACTCCTTATAACTATATTTATGATATTCGGAGAGCTTTGCAAGAAGGAACATTCTACAAAATTGCCTACGCTGTAAAAGCTAAAGATTAATTAATCTCTCAAATGGCGGGTCGAAATTTTACCGTAACCGCAGCTTTACCCTATGCTAATGGACCATTACATTTGGGCCATATTGCTGGAGTCTACTTACCTGCTGATATTTTTGTTCGTTTTCTGCGCCTAAATGGTGATGATGTTGTGTTTATATGTGGAAGTGATGAGCATGGCGCGGCTATTACGTTAAGAGCAAAGAAAGAAGGAATTTCTCCGCAAGAAATTGTAGATAAATATCATTCGATAATTTCTAAATCTTTCGAAAAGTTTTCTATATCATTTGATATATATCATCGAACTAGTTCAGAAATACATCATCAGACATCACAAGAGTTTTTCAGTACTTTATACCAAAACTCAAAATTTACAGAAGAAACAACTGAACAATATTACGATTCAGAATTTAATCAGTTTTTAGCGGATAGATATATTTCTGGTACCTGTCCAAAATGTCAATCTGACGGAGCTTTTGGCGACCAGTGTGAAAAATGCGGTACTGATTTAAGTCCTCTTGATTTAATTAATCCGGTTTCAACTTTAAGTGGCAAAACACCAATCTTGAAATCTACTTCACATTGGTACTTACCCATGGATCAACACGAGGTTTGGTTACGAGATTTTATTCAAAATGGCATATTTGCCGGTGAAAATCATCATAATCCAAAATTGTGGAGGAATCAGGTAATAGGGCAATGTATGTCATGGATAAACGGAGGTCTAAAACCTCGTGCCATGACACGCGATTTGGATTGGGGTGTTAAAGTTCCATTACCCAATGCAGAAGGTAAGGTTTTATATGTTTGGTTAGATGCTCCAATCGGATATATTTCAGCAACTAAAGCTTGGGCAGATAAAAATCAGAAAGATTGGAGAAAGTATTGGGTAAAATCCGAAGCAGAAAATCGTAAGTTAGTTCATTTTATTGGTAAAGATAATATAGTATTTCATGCAATTATTTTTCCGATACTTTTAAAAGATCATGGTGATTTTATTCTTCCTGATAATGTTCCTGCGTCTGAATTTCTAAATTTAGAAGGTGATAAATTCTCTACTTCACGCAATTGGGCTGTATGGCTACATGAGTATTTGGAAAATTATCCGGATAAAGAAGATGAATTAAAATATGTTTTAACCTCTATTGCACCTGAATCCAAAGACTCTGAATTTACTTGGAAAGAATTTCAAGCTCGTGTGAACAATGAGCTTGCAGATATTTTTGGAAATTTCGTGAACCGAACATTGGTATTAACTCATAAATATTATTCCGGTGAAGTACCATCTTGTGGTGAACTTTCAGAAAATGATAGAGAACTCCTTTCAGAATTGAAAAGAATCCCAGAACGTATCTCAGAATTAATTTATGCCTACAAATTCCGTGAGGCTCAAGCTGAAGCTATGAATTTGGCAAGATTAGGAAATAAGTATCTTGCTGATCAAGAGCCTTGGAAATTGATTAAGACAGATTCTGAACGTGTAAAAACAATTTTAAATCTTTCCCTTCAAATTACGGCTAATTTATCAATTGTATTTCAACCATTTTTACCAAAAACGGCAGCAAAACTTCAAGAAATCTTAGGTGTTAATTATTCATCTTGGAATTTTGCTGGTTCTCATGAGTTGTTGAAAGAAAGTTCTCGGATAAATAATCCAGTGATTTTTTTTGCCAAAATTGAAGATGAAATGGTTCAAAATGAAATAGATAAATTAAAGAATCAGAACGAAAAAATAATCGATTTCCCAAAACAAAAAGAGTTAGTCTTGTTTGAAGATTTCTCCAAAATGGATATTCGTTTAGGAAAAATTCTATCTGCAGAAAAAGTTGAGAAAGCCGATAAATTGCTTCAGCTAACCGTTGATACGGGTATTGACATTCGAACGGTTGTCTCAGGAATAGCTGAACATTATAACCCATCCGAAATCATTGGAAAAACAGTGGCCATCCTTCTAAATTTAGCCCCAAGAAAAATCCGTGGAATTGAATCTCAAGGTATGATTTTGATGGCTGAAAACGAAGAAGGGGAGCTTAGCTTTATGATTCCAGAAAAATTATTTGGATCAGGAGGAGAAATACGATAATCTAATACGCTCTTTCGTTCTTGTTCTCTTTCCAATTGATAAAAGCTCTATTTACCACTTTATTTCCACCAGGCGTTGGATAATCTCCAGTGAAATACCAATCTCCTAAGTTATTTGGACAAGCCTTATGCAGATTTTCAACCGTTTGATAAATTATATCGACTTCCGCATGAATTGAGTCAGGGGTTAAGAGTTCTGCAATTTTTTTCGAAATTTGTTCGTTGCTAAATGGCGCATAAATATCTTTAACAACATTCTTTACTTCTTCTTTAGGTAGCGATGCTTGCTTAATACATTTGGCATAAACCTCGTCAATAATGTGCGCCTGGTTTGTCTCATGAAGTAAGGCGATTGCAGCCTCAAATGCTATAAAATCACCCATTTTGGCCATGTCAATTCCGTAACAATCAGGATATCTAATTTGAGGAGCAGAAGAAACAACAATTATTTTTTTAGGTCCAAGACGATCTAATATTCGCAAAACACTTTGCTTCAATGTCGTACCTCGTACAATGCTATCATCAATTACGATTAAATTATCCTTCCCTTCCTTTACGCTGCCGTATGTTATGTCATAAACGTGAGCCACTAAATCATCCCTTGAATCATCCTGAGTAATGAAGGTTCGTAATTTAGCATCTTTAATGGCAATCTTTTCAATTCTGGCCCTTTGCAACAAGATTTGTTCAATGTCTTCATCCTTTGCCTTGGGTCCCAAGGCTTTAATTTGTTTGATTTTTTGCAAATTAAGATAATCTTCTAGGCCTTTGATTAACCCATAGAAAGAAACTTCAGCAGTATTTGGAATAAATGAAAAAACACTGTTGTGTAGATCATAATTGATTGAATCTAAAACTTGATCAACAACATAACGGCCTAGATTTTTTCTCTCATTGTAAATGTCTTTATCCGATCCGCGAGAAAAATAAATTCGTTCAAATGAACATGCAAGTTTTGTTCTAGGAATATTTATTTCTTTTTCAGCTGTTTCTCCCGATTTTTTAATAATTAAAGCATGTCCCGGCTTAAGTTCATTAATTTGTTCTACCTTCAAGTTAAAAGCAGTTTGGATAACAGGCCGTTCCGATGCAACCACACAGATTTCGTCATTTTCAAACCAAAATGCAGGACGAATACCGTTCGGATCGCGCAATACAAATGCATCTCCATGACCCAAGAGTCCAGCCATAGCATAACCACCATCCCAATCACTTGAAGCTCTTTTGAGAATTTTCACGATATCCAGTTCATTTGCAATGTGAGAATAGATCGCTTTATTTTCTAACCCTTGGGCTTTGTAGTTTTTGTATAATTCATCATTTTCTACATCCAAAAAATGCCCGATCTTTTCCATTACTGTAACGGTATCGGATTTTTCCTTAGGATGTTGCCCAATTCGAACCAGAACTTCAAATAGTTCGTCTACATTCGTCAAATTAAAATTTCCCGCAACTACTAAATTTCGAGTAATCCAATTATTTTGGCGTAAAAAAGGATGGCAACTTTCAATTGAATTTCTTCCAAAAGTTCCATAGCGCAGATGTCCTAAAAATAATTCGCCGGTAAAACCCACATTTTTTTTTAAGTAATCAATGTCTTTCAATCGAGCGGGATTTTCCGTTGCAATCGCTTTGAATTTTCCGTTAATTTGATCGAAAATATCTTGTATTGGGCTACTCTTGATTGATCTTGTTCGGGAGATGTATCGATCTCCAGGCTCCATGTCAAATTTTATGTTTGCAACACCCGCTCCATCTTGACCTCGGTTGTGTTGCTTTTCCATCAATAGATGAAGCTTATTGATGCCGTAAAATGCCGTACCATACTTATCTAAATAAAATTGAAGCGGTTTTTTTAACCTCAAAAGGGCAATTCCGCATTCGTGTTTAATGGCATCACTCATGGATCAAAAATATGGTGCGAATTTAGTGTTTTCAAATGAATTGAATCTTCTTCGTCATTAAAACTTTTGCATGTTTCATTTTAAGAACAACACCTATTTGGAATCTAATTTCATTTCAATCTAAGTATTTCTTATCTTCGCAACTAGAAA
>JBIIHD010000079.1:0-5889 GCA_044236095.1 Crocinitomicaceae bacterium
TTCGTCGTTACTACCTTGTGCATCTGCATAACCATTAATTACGAGAATTGTCCGAAAATCGCTATTACTGAAAATATTTTCATTGTGATGATTCAAATATCCTTTCCATTCTATAATATCTTTTTCTATTTTTTGAATCATAACTGAAACTTGTTTCTTACCCTCTTTTGATAGGGTAGCACTACCCGTTTCAAATGAAATATCTGAACTCAATCTTACAACATCTTTATTCGATTCAATCATTTCTGCGAGCGGATTGATTTGATTATACATCAGATCATTTAATTCTGCTGAAAGCTTCAATGCTTTTTCATGACCACTTGATGTATACGGTGAAACACTGTTTAATTCATTAATAATTTCTTGGGTGCGTTTAAATACTTGCTGTAATTTTAAATCCAAAACTGAAATTCGTTCGACAGAATCAATGCTTGCTAATTGTTTTTTTTGTTCTTCAATTGCCTTTTTCGCAGCATCTGCTTTTTCAATGGCCTCTGCCATATCTTTTTCTCTATCTGCACGATTTTTATTATATGCATTTACCTCTTTTTTTCCTCTTTCTCCACGAAACACTGTAGTATTATAAATTGGTTTTTTCAATGATTTTGGCGAACATGCCAGAAAAATATATGAAACAAGAAAAAGAAAGAAAATTTTCATAGCTAAAAAGTTTTTTTAAAAGTTAACTAATTTAATTTGAAACAGCAAGTTTTTCTTTCAGGTGAATTGAGTATGCCCCCATGAAAAGAATATGCGAGGTAAAGTAAATCCATGTCAACAAGACTAAAATTGCACCTGTTAGTCCAGCATCTTTAAAAACAAAAAAATGTTGTAAATAATATTTTATCGCGAATTGACTAGAAAGAAGAATCATTGAAGAAAATAAGGCCGCATTCAATACTTTTTTGGTTTCTATCTTTGTATCATGGCCAAAATTATATACCCCATAAAAAACTAAAAAATAAGAAAGACCAGAAACCCCTGTACTCAATAAAAAAAGTACTAGTTGAAAAAGAAAACTTTCATCGCTAAAGTAGATGTCCAAAAAAGAAACAAGGACAATTTGGCTAAAATACAATACAATCATGGTCATCATAAATACGGCAATAGCCAACAGGGAGAATACTCTAAATTGAATAACAGACTTGATAAAATCTACACTTTTTCTTTTTTTCATTGGCACCTTAAGTATGTCATTTATCCCTCTTTTCACGAAGGATGTCATGGCAGAAGTACTTATTAATATTGCCAAAACACTCAATATTTCCATCCAAATATTCGGTTTGGCAAACTGAGAATTAATAATAAACTCCATTATTTCAGAGGTGTCTTTCAAGCCTACTTGGTTTGTCAAAAATTTTTGCATCATCTCTTCCACAGTTGCTTGACCAATGATTCTTCCAAAAATTGAAAAACTGACAAATGCTAAAGGTATAATTGCAAACAAACTATAATATGCCAAGGCCGCTGCGTGATTAAATTGATTTTTTAAGTATCCCGTAATAACTTCAAAATATTCCGTGAATAACTTCATACCGTTAACTTTCGTTTAATGGTGATGAAACGTATGTCAATTAGTGGTCGCGAAGCATACAGGATAAAATTATCTTCTCCACTTTTCATATAAGATTGATAAAATCCACCGAAAAAAAGAGAATGAGAAAATGTTACAGGAATTCCTTCTTTTTTAGAAATCTCAAATTCATCTGGTCTAAAATGAAGAACTTCGCTTGCCGAATTATAGGTATTAACAGGTCCAAACAAAAGTGCAATTTCCTTATTCACTAATTGGTAATAAATCTCATCTGGTTTTCTCTTTTTGGAAAGTTTACCATTACGAAGAAAGGTCACATGATCGCATAAACCTAGAATATCCTGTGGGTCATGAGAAACTAACACAATAGCAAGATTTTCTCTCTGTTTTAATTTCAAAATGACTTCTGAAAGTTTAATTTTCAATACGGTATCGAGATGTCCAAAAGGTTCATCCAACAATAATACATCCGGAGCGTGAGCAATTGCTCTTGCTATTGCCAATCGCTGTTTTTCACCCCCTGATAGCAATGCAGCTTTTGTTTGAGACACTTTTTGCAACTGAAAAAGTTGAATTAGCTCTTTTATTCTTCTTTCCCTTTTTGCATAAGGTAATCCTAGAATTGCTTCTCGTATATTTTCCTCTGTTGTATGGTAACTATCTAATTTAAAATCTTGATTAACAATGGAAATGTTTTTATACCCGGGAATAAGCAAATCATTAGCGAGCGGCATTTCTTGTTCATTCCAACTTATTTTTCCATTAATTGGTGACAACATTCCCGCCATTATCTTCAAAAGCGAAGATTTACCAGCTCCACTTTTACCAACCAATCCGAGTAATTCTCCTCTTTTAACAGACAAATTCAAGTTTCTCAAAATCGGTCGATCGAACGTTAAGGAAATATTTCTGATTTGTAGCATTAGAAAATCAAGTTTTTTGGAAATTCCTTACTTGCAATATAAATTCCGGGGACAGGATTTGCCAATGGTTCGTTATCCTTAATAAATATGTCGATGATGATTTCTTTTTCCTTCGATAGGATACTCAAGGAATCTAATATTGATTCTGAGACACCGATTTCACATGGAGGAGCATTTTCAGAGAGTATTTTTACGATCCGCATCGATTCTACATCCTCAGAAAAACTGGTGCCATTTGGCAAGGTACCTTTAATGCTGTATACTGCATTATTTTTTTCCTCAGCATGAGTAACTTCAGAATTAATGCTTAACTCATCTTCCCATAGGTACTTTTTATTGTCTGCACTCTCTTTTCCGTTGTGATACTCATTAGCAAATTCCTGAGAAAATAATTCATTTAGGAGGTATACCCGTACTATACATTTCATTTTTTCTTTATTTCGTTTTCCTTAAAGGCTGAAGGGATTAAATCTGGGACAATTTTCAATATAAGTGGTAGCAAAATAGCACCCCCTGGGAGTAAAAAAATACCAATGGAGGGTACTGATTTTAAGACATCCAAAAATTGAGTTTTTACCTTTTCTTTTTCTTCTTTTGAAAGCTCATGCTGAGTAGATTTTTTGATCAAGGCTATTAATTCTTTGCTTTCTTTTAGTTCGTTGACAAACTTCTCTTTATTTCTTCCAAGAATTCTAATCCATCTAGTTGAAAAACCTTTGTAAACCAATTTAACCTGATTATCTTCTTTAATTTGGTTTAATTGAACATTCCTATCAAAAATAAAAGCCTCACAAATCAGGTGACATTCTGCAATATCTTCTGCATTCAAACCAAATTGTTGTCCGAGAAGATGTATTTTATGTACTTCCGTTTCGGTGGCTTGATGTGTTCCTTCAGTTAAAAAAAGCGCCAATTTGAATGTAATTTTTGCTAATTGCTTGTTGTAAAATTCAAAACTACTTATGGTGCTCGACTTTTCCATGTAGCGCGCTAATTCCTTTTCGTATTTTCGCGGCAAATCAGCAGATGCCAACAAATGGTCTATGATGCGCTGTTCTTTCGGTTCGATTAATCCATCCGCCAACGCAGCTGCCACAACACCTTTCAGGACGGAGAATGTGTAATCAATTCTTTTATGGTCAAATAACATCGAGTTATCCTCTAGAAACTCAATGTATAGAAGAACATCAATAAATGTTAAGGCGTTTGAAAGGTGATTGATCCAATAATTAGTGCCAAAAATAGATGTGTTGACTTTTACCCTTGTCGCCAAAATCTTTTCCAATTCATTTATTTGGTCTCCTTTGAACCATTTATCCATCCATTTATCTTCTTTCCAAATTTGATAAAATTGACCCAAGGATTGGATAAATGAATCTTTTTTGAAATCATTCTTGCTTTGTTGCAAATACGCGAGCATTAATGATTCAAACAACAAAACTTTTAAGGATTCATCACTAGTATAATGGGTAGTATCTAAATGATTTGAAAAGATGAAGGAGTTAGAAACACCAAAAATTAGCCCAGTTTTAGAAGATACCAATTCGAGTAAATCCTCTAAGTCATCATTGTTATCGTTAAGAGCAAGTGAAATTATCTCATTGTCAGCTAGTTCAAAGTATTTGGCAATCCAATTTTTCGAACCTGGTGAAATTTTTGCGTTACTTAAAGGCATATCGGATAGCTAATCCCCCTCCCCATCCAAAGCCAATTGGACTTAATGAAATAACTGGCCCAGTATCTAAAGATAAATTCAACGGGAAATCTTGAAACGTATAGTCCACACCAATAACTCCATTTGCAGCGAAGAGAAAAGTACCGGATGATATTCCTAATGTTGGTCCAACACCAACATACCAATCTAATCCAGTTGGTTCAGGAAGTGATTTTTGCACTTCTGCCAATGCAGAAATTAACATGGTACCTGAAAACCCTCCTAGAGTTCCTTCTATTGCAAAACCTGGTCCTAGAAAGTGCTTAATGTCAAGTCCTCCAAGAGACGGATACCCACCCTTTATTCCAACGGCCGTTGTATATTGCTGCGACCATGACGTATTGATAAAACCCATTAATAAGAAAGAAGCAACCAATAACTTTTTCATAAACGTATTTTCTTTCAAAATTAAAGTTTACCTGCCAAGGTTATCGCTTTTTTTGAAGTAAAAAATACACCTCCATTTGTTGAAAACACTTCAACACGTAAAATGTAAATTCCAATACTCGCCTTCGTCTGATTATCTCTAGTTCCATCCCAATAAAAAACACCTGCTGTACCTAAATATTCGTTGGAAAAAATCGTTCGAATCAATCTACCCTGTTCATCAAAAATTTGAGCCTTTCCAAGCATTCCCGCTTCTGAAAGTACGTAAGACACCTGCATAACATCTTCAAATCCATCATTATCCGGAGAAAAAACTTCACCAGTGAGGGTAATAATTCCGTTTGAAATTATCGGTGAATATTGTGAGTTCTTTCTACCAGGCGTTCCAAATCCATAATCTTCCGCAGCGGAATGCCAATTGAATTCACTATCGGACAAACCATTTGGGTCAATTCGCTCAAGTGAAACGCCATCTGTATTGTCTAATAAATCAAAATGCCATTCATCGAGATAGGAAACTTTATCAATAATTTCTGCATTATAAATTAGATATACGGTACCTGAATCGTTATTATAGCTTGGTAATTCAGCAAATAAGAATTTTCCTGAAACCGAAAAGGGGTAATTCTGTTTAACAAAAGTAGAATCTTTACCTAGCACAACATATTCATTGGGCAGAAGAAGAAAATTTGAAGAAATTGATTTGAGATTATCGATGGTGTCGTTGTCAAAATTTGCAAATTGCCAATCTTTTAAATTGAATATTTTATCTGAGTTATTATACAATTCTATCCAATCTTGGCCGCCATTCAATGGATTTTGAAGTATTTCATTGATCACAACATCCCCTTTAGACGGAACGTCTGCAAGAGCAAATTGCCCAGATTCATTTGCATAATTTAACCAGCAATCTCCGATATTTGTCAAGCTAACATTATAAATTAAGGAAGGAACCAGAATTTCATTGAATTGCAAAATCAGTTTATTTGGGTTAGCGCCTTGAATAAATTTATTTTGAATGGTAAGGGTCGGAGAAAAATTAAAAATTGCATTAGCCAAAGAACTCGAATCCATTCCTTCTGAAAAATGAACTTCTAAAAAATTTGGAGCTAGCGCCAACCAAAGTGTCACCTGGGGAGCCGTTACATCTGGCGAAACATCAAAAACAGAATTCTGAAATCCGGGAGTTCCACCTGTATTGGAAACGCTTACAATCCAGTTACTCGCATCCGAACAAGGATCATTAGGATTGATTAATTCAAGTGTAAAACCTCCAGATTTTTTAACTTCATCTTGATACCAACTATCTGTGTAAGTTAATTTATCAAGAA
>JBIIHD010000080.1:0-5855 GCA_044236095.1 Crocinitomicaceae bacterium
GTTACATAGTATACTCCATTTGTTAAATCAGATGCGTTGATTGAAGAAGTTAATCCATTGATTGAAGAAGTTTTAACAACTTTTCCAGCAACATCAACTACTGAAATTGTAGCATTTGTTGATTTACTCAATGAAACATTGATTACTTCATTAGCTGGGTTTGGATAAACATTCAATCCAAATGAATTCTCAACTTCATTTACTGATAAAACAGGATCAAAATTCATTCTTACCATTGGGGTAGATGTTGTATAATACCAAGTATTGTCAGTTAAATCTAAGTAATAAGAAGTTTGAGCTTCAGATACTCCTGCTGTACCTACGATTAGATCATCAGTTGCTCCACCGTCTCCGTTAGAACCAGCAACGATTAAATAAGATTCGTTAGCATTTAATTGAACTGGACCGCTCAAGGTTAAAGTGATTTTCTGACCTAAATTTGCTGTTGTTAGTGAGTATGGTGCAGATTCATCTACAAACACAAAATCACCTGTAGTTGCGTCAATAGAATATAATTTAACGTACATTTCCGCACCAACAACTGCTCCTGGGTGAATTACAACATCAATTCCTTTTAATGTAGCGGCTGTATACATATCGAAAATGTTACCAACTTCAAAACCTTGTCCTTGGTTAAATGATCCCGAAGCCAAAGTTCCTTTATCTCTTGCGTAAACGTAATTATTTACTGAAATAGTTGCGGCGTTAGTTATCGCATTGTTTGCAGGTGCTGCATCAGTTGCTCCAGATGAAGCTGCTAAATTAACAACATGATTCGCTACCGTTGACGGAGGAGTTAAAGGAGTTGTTACATCCAAGGTATCCAAAGAACCAGCTGAAATTGTGCTAGCTGCAGAAGTTCCAGTGTATGCACCACCAGTTAAAGAAGCAGTAAATACAACATCATTTTGATCTAATGCACCTAAGTTAGAAACAATTCCACCAAAATCGATAGTTGTAAGCTGAGCAAGAGGAATTTGATAGTAAGGTAATCTAGCTCCCCAGAAACCAGTTGATCCCCAATATACATTGGTCATCTCTAAATCGTAATCATCTGGAGTTGTTAATTTAACATCATCAACTGCCCAAAACCAGTCGTAGTTCCCCGTATATTTGAATCCAATTTTTACATTCGCTTGACCACCAATTTGGTTTGATAAATTTACTTGAACTTGATCTGGATTCGTAGTATTAGTATTTACTGTCATATCAGCATTCACCTCAACTTCTTGCCAAGTAGTACCACCATCTAAACTATAAATAACAAAAGTTGACTCAGCATATCTTCTGTGAGTTTGCTCGAATGTCATTACAACAAATGGTTGGGCACCGTTTGGACCAGTTGCGGATAAATCAATAGTCCCTGTATAATAAATCCATGCATTTTGAGTAGCTGTAGCACCTTCTGCATCTGAATCGATAATAGCATAACCATTTGCTACAGAAGTGAACGCCGCAGGTACAAGTGCAGTTACTGGTGCAGCACTTGCGTTGGTTGTGATAGACCAATCACCTGAAACGTGAGGAGGCGTACCTGCGCTTCCAGCATCTCCTGTTGCCCAATCTGCTTGATTGGAAAAGTCATTTGACCAAAGGGTAATTCCTTTTGGTTGTGAAAAAATACCTTTCGGTGCTTTTTCCTGAATAAACGGGTTTTTCTTGCCGTTAACAACTGGCGAATTTTTTTGCGCCATAACTGTTCCCGCTGCAACCAAACCAACTAAGCAAACGTAAATTTTTTTCATGTTAATTAATTTTTAGGGTACGAAAATAGAAAATATTTCTAACTGAAACAAACGTAAAATCATTTAGTTTGTGGGAGGATTCAAATAAATTCAAAATCTACTCTTCGGTTGAGCTTTCTGCCCTCATGAGTTTCATTAGATTCGATAGGACTTTTTTCTCCTTGATATTCGTACTCTATTCGATCTCGAGATAAGCCATTTCGTTCTAAAAATTGAATGATAGTCTCCGTTCTTTTTTTTGATAATTCTTCATTGTATTGATCAGATCCGTTCCAATCCGTATGTCCTATTACTTTGAGCCTTAGATCTGTATGCCCATTAATGACATTGATGATTTTTTTAAGATAAGTTGTGTATTCTGGCTTTAAATCTGATTTAGTTGGATCAAAATAAACGGATTCAAATTGAAAATTTTTACGTTCTTCCTCTCTTTTTATTGGCGCCACCATACCCAAGGAAAATTCCCTTTGAAATAATGTGAGCCAAGCATGACTTGTTTCTTTTTTTTCTTTCGAATCTACTATCCCATCAGTTTTAAAAAGTACAATTTTTTTATTTTTACCTAAATTCGTTAAATACCCCTGCAAATAGCCAGACGAATCAATATAGTTCAATTCCAAAGTAGATTTATCGAGTTTTATTGGTGAATTTTTTTGTTTATCTGTTTGAAATTTGGTGTATTGAAGAATTGAATTTTCGAAAACTCCCTGAAATTTGAAGGTAGCATAGTCTATTGTACCTGGTTTTTCAATTCGCACAAACGCATCTGTAATATTTTTGAACTTAGTTATGGAAACAAAAATGGCCATAGTCGCCGAGTCATTAATTGTTTCTTCATAAAGAGCACCTTTCCATACTCCATTGAAATTGACTTGAGCCGAAGTTTGAAATCCAAATAATATTAGATTCAAGGACATTACGAATAACAAGATTTTCATAGCTAATTTATTCGTTTATTTTTCAAAAAAGTTCCACTGAATTGAACTTAAATTTTGAATCTTTGTTACTTATTTAAATTTCTATCACATGAAAATCCTTGTTATTCTATTTTCACTAAACGTATTTTGGTCTTGTAGCCAGTCAAAAAATGTTCAACCCATTTCAAAATCTACTTCTATGAATGAAAAACAAAGCATTCATCAATATTCAGTAACGGATATTGATGGAAATAATTATGATTTTAAAACATTAATAGGTAAAAAAATCATGGTTGTTAATACTGCTTCTAAATGCGGATTAACTCCTCAATATGAAAAATTAGAAGCGCTTTACCAAAAATACAAGGATTCAAGTTTCGTCATTGTCGGTTTTCCTGCCAATGATTTTCTGGCTCAAGAACCGGGATCGAATGAGGAAATAGCTTCTTTTTGCAAAAAGAACTACGGAGTTACTTTTCCAATGATGGCCAAAATTTCTGTTAAAGGAAAAGACATTCATCCTGTTTACCAATTTTTGACCGAGAAAGATAAGAATGGTTTGGAAGAAAATTCTGTTCAATGGAATTTCCAAAAATATTTAATAGACGAAAACGGATATTTGGTTAAAGTTATAAGTCCGAGAGTGAGTCCGGATGATTCTGAAATAACAAACTGGATTGAAGGAAAATAATTTCAATTGTAAATTAAATTTCTTCAAGACTTAAAGTCAGCCCATCCTTGGCATAAATAGAATTCTGAAAAATAGATTTTGCCTCTTTTAGGTGATGTTTTTCGTCGGGATATCTTGCGCTGATGTGCCCCATTATTAATTTTTGAACCTTAGCTTTTCGAGCAATTTCGGCCGCTTCAGATGCCGTTGAATGAAACGTTAATTTGGCTCTGCCTTGATCCTTATCAATAAATGTTGCTTCATGATAAAGAACTGTCGATTCTTTAATATGTTCAATGATTCGTTCATCGTATTTTGTATCCGAACAAAAGACATAGGATAGTAATTTTTTAGGCGGTAAAGTAAAGTCTTTATACTTCCAAAATTTACCCGTGTTATCCAAAAAGTCTTTTCCTGACTTTAACTGATGAATTGCTTGAAGTGGAATTTGATGTTTTTCTACCAATTCCTTTTTTAAATTTAATTCGCCTTGTTTTTCTTTAATAAGATATCCCTGAGTTTGAATACGATGATTCAATGGGAATGTATGAATTTCCATCATTTTATCTTCAAAAACACAGCGAGTTGTATTTTTTTCAAGTGTAATGAATTGAATATCAAAATCTAATTTGCTGTGTCCAATTTCTAATTGACTTTTCACGACACTTTCAAGTCCCTCAGGGCCAATGATAGTCAAACCTTTGTCTCTTCCCAAAAGGTGCATGGTGCTTAGTAATCCGGGTAATCCAAAAAAATGATCTCCATGCAAATGTGAGATAAGAATAACCTGCAAAGACTGAATTTTAACGTTAAATTTTCTCAATTGAAATTGAGTACCCTCTCCACAATCAATCAAAATATGTCGATTATTACAAAAAACATATTGTGAGGTGGGAAATCGATTATTGGTAGGGACCGCAGAACCGCTTCCCAAGATGGTAATAAAAAATCTCACGAATGAAATCTTGCCAATGAATTGGTGTGATTATCTTCAATGTCGATTACTTTGTCAAGTTGAGCAATGGTAATCATCTTCATAACATTCGGCTGAACATTACAAAGTATGAATTTGCCATTTGTATCCTTACACAATCTATTTGCCATGAGAATTGCACTCAAACCGGATGAGTCGCAATATTTAGTTTTAGCCATATCAAAAATCACTCTGTTACGATTATTTTTGTTGATATACAAAAAGTGACCTTTTAACTCTGGTGCAGTTTGAGCATCCAACTTTTCAATGTGTGAAACCACCGTAACGATGTTTTCATTGTGTTGCAACTCGAAATTCATAGCTAAATTGTTTTTTCAAATTTAATAAAATTCTCACACACAAGATAAAATTCGCATCTTTGTCTTTAATCAGAATTTTTATGAAGTATTTTCTATTTTTTTTTAATGTTTATTGTGTTTTTCTGGTATTCGGGCAATCGTATCAACCCTTGGTAGGAACTTTATTGTATGAAATCACAAATCTGGAACGACCAAATGCACAGGCAGTTGAAATGAGGGTTATTTCTTTAGACTCCTTGGTAAGGATTGAAAGTCCTTCAGTTGTTTTTGGAAATCAAATCTTCTTGAAACATTTGAATAAGAAAAAATCCATTTTATTAATAAGTCTATCAGAGAGTGCAAATTTTGCCATTAAAGGAGATTTTGAAGGGAAAGATACAGTGATTACTGAAAAAAAATACGTTTGGAAGAAGAAGTTTGGTTCAAAAAAAATCGCGGATTTAAATTGCAAAAAACTGAAATTAACTTTCCTTAAATCTGATAAAACTTTGAATTGTTATTACAGCAAAACATACTCATCGAAATATCTTGATGCCTACAATGATTTTCCGGGTTTACCGGTGGAATATTATTTAGAAACGGAAGATGGTATTCTAAAATACTCATTAAAAAGTATTGATTTTTCGGTGCCAAACTACGATTTATTTGGCGTTCCAAGTAATTATCAAAAAGTTACTTTTGATGAATTTGTAGATATTATAACAGATCAACAACGATGAAATATAAAAAAGTAAGCGAATCTGAAACAACTTTAACAGAATTGATGATTCCGAGCTATGCTAATTTTGGCGGAAAGGTTCATGGTGGAATTCTGCTTTCATTGATGGATAAAATTGCATATGTTTGTGGAACAAAACATGCTGAAAATTATTGCGTTACGGTTGCTGTTGAAGGTGTTGAGTTTTTAAGTCCGGTAGAAGTAGGCGATCTGGTTCAATTAATGGCTTCTGTGAATTACGTTGGAAATACCACAATGATAATTGGAATTCGAGTTGAATCGTTAAATCCTAAAACCAAGTTATCCAAACATACTAATTCTTGCTATTTTACAATGGCAGCAAAAGATGAGGGAGGAAAACTGACGCCAGTTCCAGGTTTGATATTAGAAAATGAAAATGAAATCAGACGTTTTTGTGAAGGGAAAATGATCAAAGAGCACTCACAAGAAAAACGTGAACTTTTAAAATCAGATTTATCAAATCTTTCAAATCATGAAATTTTGACACTTTG
>JBIIHD010000081.1:0-5840 GCA_044236095.1 Crocinitomicaceae bacterium
GTTCCCGTACTTCGTCCAATTCTTCTGCGGTATCAAAAGCGTAATAGGCCTTCCCCGATTGAATCAGTTGTTCGGCATATTGCCGGTACATGGGCTTGCGCTCCGATTGCCGGTATGGGCCTTTTTGACCTTCGGCTTCCGGACCTTCATCCCACTGCAATCCACACCAGCGCAACGACTCCATAATGTATTGTTCCGCTCCCGGAACAAATCGGGTTTGGTCGGTATCTTCAATGCGCAGCATAAACTGCCCTCCGTGTTTTTTGGCAAACAAATAATTGTACAGGGCCGTTCGAACCCCTCCCAAGTGCAGGGGACCGGTAGGACTTGGCGCAAAACGAACGCAAACAGGAGTATTCATTCAAAAAATTTAGGGCAAAGGTACAACACCCGACGTGTTTTTTACCCATTGCGTTCGGCTTACTGCTTTTTTGGTCTGGGAAACGACAATAATTTAAGGTGGCTTAAGGTGCCCTCCGCTGTACCTTGTTTTTGAAATTTTATTAACTGCGTTTTTTATTTTGAATTTTGATAACTGCTTACAATACCATCTTCGAAATAAGGGAAAGTGCAATTGTAGTATTAAGGTGCATAGAAAAAGTGACCAATAATGTTAAAGTTACTGTTAAATAACACAATCAACCAATATGAATCCCAAGCATCTGACCTTTTTTCTTTCAACCCAAATGTAAGAGACATAGTATATGCAATACTAGCGTCATGATTAAATTCTCTTAACCATTCAAAAACTTCCTCATTTTGTTTAAATGCTTTTGGTTCGTCGTTAAAAATTTCAGGAATTTTATAGTCCTTGATTAATTGCTCTAAATCGAATGCTTTTTTTTCTCCAAATTCTATTGTATGATAAAATTTAGGGGTAATTTTTTCAATAATATAAGTTTCAACCTTCTTTTCTAATTCTGTCGTTCCACTTTTCTCTATTGATTGTCCACAAGCATTTAGAAATAAAGCTAACAGAATAACAGTGCTAAAATTTTTAATTCTCATTTTTTCTATTCTCATTTTTTCTATTACCTACTCTATTTAAGATTTTCGGTTTCCTCTTTAATTAACTTGCCCATAACGGCAGACCGTCTAAAAACTCCCATTCAAATAAATAATCCTCTCGAATTTACACCATTTTTTGACATTTAAGCGTACCAAAGAAAAGGCGCACAAAAAATTTCGACTCCCAACCAAGAAAGCGGAATGCCCGAAAATGGCCTTAAATGGCCTCTGAAATGGCCAAAAAATAAAGGCCCAAGCCTTTTAGGTAGGCTTTGAGCAGGATTTTATCTAAAATGTTAAAGATGCGCCGGAGGTTGTAGGCCGTAAATATCATTTCCACATCGGAAGAGGCGTGTTTGATGCTCCTTTTGGTCATGATGTAGTAAAAATCCCAATGCCGTTTTGATTCAATTCTTACCTTAATTTACACGGAAATTAGTATAACCCGAACAACTAAACCTCCAATGTTCCTAAGAACTGGTTTTGTAGTTTGTGGCAAGGATAATCTGCCATTACTTCCAGAACTTTACTGAGCCATTTTTCGGGATTTATGCCGTTAAGTTGGCAGTTTGCGAAGAAAGTATAGAAAATTGCTATTCTATTTACGCCCGTTTGTGATCGAGCAAACAGGTAATTTTGCGCCCCAGGTCATTTCATGGCTCTTAAAGCTGTATCTCTTCGATAAGCCATTTGTTCGTTTCCTGGTCTAGTTTCTTCAACGTCAAACTATTGCTTTTCTTTTGCAAAATAATTTCAGTAGGAGTGCGGTCTCCCAAGCTAAAACCGCCCTTGTTTTTCATCAACAATTGGGTGTATGAATGACCGTTGTAAGTAACAGCGGATAGTTCAAATTGAACAAAAACCAAGTTGATATAAACCCCTGAGGAGTTCTCATTTTCCTCTATAAATTTTAAAACATGTGTTTTATTATTTAACATCCCCAACCACTTGTACTTATAATAATCAAAACTGCCATCAAAATCCGACTTTTCCTTTGCCACAACAAATCCGTCTTCGGTTACAGAAATGGGTTCAGAGGAAAAAAAGAGATTGGCATCGGATGAGGCCATTATATCCAATGCCATGTACGACGGTATCGGATCTGAAATCCAAGGAACGAACGTTTTAACCAACATGGGATTAATGGGATTTCCTTTAAACGTGAAATGGGTATTTACTTCGTTTAAATCAAGGCTATCCACCTTCAGTATTTTTGCAGAATATACCGAATCGGCCGATTCATAATCCTCCTTTTCAACGTCTTGTTTCTGAACTTCCATTGTACTGTTAGTGGTAGCGGAAGGTTGAACCACTGCTAGCTTATTTTGACAGGCAATGGTTAATAATCCTAAGAAAAGCAAAAGGCTATTTCTAAGGTTGAAATTTGAATAAGTTGGTTTCATCCTAACCTTTAATTTAGTACCAAACCCGCTATGTTTCATGCAAGCTGTGGGAGATTCGTTGTTCTTTTTGTCCATTTATTTCAGTTTCTTCATTGCGTTACTTTCAAGCAAGGATTTCATTTGGGTTATCGCTACTTTGTTTAGTTCGATAAGACGTTCCTTTTGCATTAAACCTTGTCTGATTTGTTTTATTGTTGTTAACGGCAGTTCGTCTAAAAACTCCCTTTTAAATAAATAATCCTCTCAAAATTACCCCATTTTTTGACATTTAAGCCAGCCACAGAAAAGGCACCCATAAATTCCGGCTACCAACCCAAAAAACCGGAATGTCCGAAAACGGCCTTAACTTGCCGCTGCCAATAAGCACGTGATTGTGAGTGCCATGGATACAACCTTAAAAAAACTCTTGAAATTCAAGTCTAAAAATGTCCTAGAAGCAATCCAAATACTGCCTCAGTCAGAAAAGGTGGCGGCTTTTTGTAAAATCGTATTTTTAGAACTCAAACAAGCTATTTTAAGGCACTTTTTTTTCCCAGCAAAATTTAGTTAATCCCAAAAGTGCCTCTTTTAAAAGGCCTGTATTCAAAGGTTTTTTGACAAAATTCCAACTTTTTAGATTTTAAAAGGGATGTGCAACAGACACTGATGTTATGCGGTGCAGTTTAGCTCTATATTTCATTGCTTAATTCAAGAATTCTTTCGATGAAACTATCGCTCAACCAAACTCCTTTTTCTCTCAATTCAAAAATCAATGGTTTCAGTTCAGAAATTAATGCCTGTTTTTTAGCCTTTATTAAAATTCCAATTGTTCCAGTCACGTTTAACCCAGCATGCTTGGCATGATATCTTCCCAAAGATTCGTCTATCAATATTAAATCTGCTTCGGTTTCAGTTGCAAGAATAATTGCCTCTGCTTCTCCTTTGTCTAAATCAAGGAAGTATGCAATTGATTTTCTGTCTTGAATTTGTTCAATTTTAATCCATTTAAATTCTAACAAATTCAAGTAATAATTTTTATGTTTTCCGGCTTCAATTTCATTGTAGACTTCTTGAGGAATATAAATTTCTTCATACAAATCCTTTAAAATTTCAAGTTTCCCAATTTTCATTAATGAAATAATTGGGGTTGTGTTTGATACAACTTTAGGCATTTTCGATATCCTGAGCTAAATCGTCTGAATGAAGAAAGCTAACATTGTACTTTGACAAAAGTTCCAAAAATTCTATTCTAGAAATATTCAATACTTTCGCTGCAATTCCTGATGAAACTTTTCCTAACTCAAAAAGTTTGACTAGAGCTGAAAGTTTAACTTCTTTGCCAAAGTCCTCTTTATTCAGCCTCATTGAATTTGCCAAATAATCAGGGTACTCTATTGATATTATTTGCGCCATAACTTTGTTGTCGTGTTTGTTCCAAATATAAGAAAAAATCATACGCCATTGTTTAAAAAAATAATTGGCTGCCGGTCGCCTGCTTTCGCATAACGGCAGTTCGTCTACTCCCTTTTTTTAATAAATAATCCTCTTAAAATTAGCCCATTATTTTGACATTTAAGCCTGCCACAGAAAAGGCACCCATAAATTCCGTCTACCAACCAAGAAATCCAGAATGCCTTAAATTTCAAATAAAATGGCCCAAAATGGGCAGGGCCTTTAGCTTTTCTAGTTGGCAGCTGGAGCGGTTGCGGTTCAGGTAGCCGTAAATAAAAAGGCGGAGCAACGCACCGGGGTAGTATGCCGCCCGGCCATTTTCCTCAAAATCGACAATCAAATCGAGATCACTTTTATCATTGAACGTTTCTCGTAAAACTGAACCAAACGCAAAGAGCTTAGAAACTGTGTGTGTTCTGCAAAGTCTGACTATGTTATCCATATTCTGTTTCAGCAGTTTCATTCTTTAAATTTTCGAATAATTGCCAATGAATGTCAGGTAGGGTGCGGTATGCCCTGTGGCGAGAAAAATCGCCTGTTTTGAATCTCGGCAGAGGCTCAAAACACAGAAGCAGCCCTTCTACATTTCTAAAATCATTTAGAAAAACCCAAATAGGAAATACAGCGGTTCGTTTAATGCATTTTTCAAGCTGGGCGCTGCACGCCGCACGAAAGGAAAGCTGGTAGCAGTATTGGCTCTATTTGGCGTCCCGCTCATTGTCAAACAGTTCGTGCAGCTTTTGTTGTAAAAGTTTCTTGTCTGGTAGTTGTGTTTTATACTCTGATACCATCGTAGGAGAGAGGCTTCTACTTAAAGCATATTCTACAACTTCACTGTCTTTGTCCTTGCATAACAAAACTCCAATGCTCGGATTCTCATTTGGCTTCTTAACGTCTCTGTCTAATGCTTCCAAGTAAAAATTTAGCTGGCCCAAGTGGTCGGGTTTGAATTTGTCTGCTTTGAGTTCAATTGCCACTAAACATTGTATTCCACGATGGTAAAAAAGCAAGTCAATGTAAAAGTCGCTGTTGCCAACTTGCAACTTATATTCTTCTCCTATGAATAAAAAGTCCTTCCCGAGTTCGAGAATGAAATTTTTCATTTGTCTTACAAGTCCACGCTGTAAATCGCTCTCACTGTGTGGGTCAGGTAGGTTTAAAAATTCAAATACATAGCTGTCTTTGAATGTGTTTGATAGGTCATTGTTGCTTTCTCTCACCGCTGGTGAGAGTTTTGAATTGCCGATCATTGTCCGCTCGAAAAAGCTTGCAGATAGTTGTCGGTCAAGTTCTCGTTTACTGTAGTTTTCTTGTTTTACGAGTTTTAGGTAGAATTCCATTTCTTCAATAGTTTTACACCTTGAAAAAATTAGAAGATTGTTTGTCCAGCTAATTTCTCTCACCAGTGGTGAGAGTTTTGGGAAGTCTTTGTAAATCTCGTAAAACTGCTTCATTCTCCAAATATTTTTGTCGGAGAAGCCTTTTATTTCTGGTTCTTGTGCCTGTATGAAATTAGCTAATTCTGTTACTACAGAGTCACCCCATTCTGATTGCTCAATTTTCTTGCTGATATATTCTCCAATGTTCCAATAGAGGTTTATCAGTTCAGCGTTTACGGCTTTTATGGCATTAGTCCGAGATTGTTTAATGAGTTGAATTATGTCCGTAAAACGATTGTCCATTATTGATTTCTATATGCTACAAATTGATGTTTTTTCAGTCGTATTTCTCTTTTGGAACCGGTTTTCTGCCATTGCTGCTAAGGTCAGTTCATCTAAAAACTAAATAATCCTCTTAAAATTAGCCCATTTTTTTGACATTTAAGCCAGCCACAGAAAAGGCACCCATAAATTCCGGCTACCAACCAAGAAATCCAGAATGCCTTAAACTGCCTATAAAATGGCCAAAAATGGGCCGGGCCTTAAGCTTTTCGAGTTGGCGGCTGGAGCCGATGCGGTTCAGGTAGCCGTAAATAAAAAAGCGGAGCAAAGGAACGGG
>JBIIHD010000082.1:0-5763 GCA_044236095.1 Crocinitomicaceae bacterium
ACAAAATCAAAGCTCAATATGATTGGCAAGAACCTCCTGAATTACGAAATAAAATCTGTGTTAGGTCGAGGAGGCATGGCGATTGTCTACATGGCACAACATACATTAACTGGTGAGAAAGTCGCGGTTAAGGTTCTTAATGCAGACTTGGTTAAGAATGAAAACATTCGAAAGCGCTTTGTATCAGAGGCTAAAAATTTGGCGAGAATGAGTCACCGAAACATTATTAAAGTTCGTGATTTAGTAGAAGAGGAACATACTGTTGCCTTTGTAATGGATTGTGTTCATGGTCAAACTTTAAAGGATTTATTGGAATCTAATGGCAAATTGTCTGATAGTCAAATCAGGGATATTTTTTTGCAATTACTCGACGCGCTTTCGTATGTTCATCAATATGGTTTGGTCCACCGAGATGTGAAACCTTCAAATTTCATGATGGATCATCAAAATAATTTATTCTTGATGGATTTTGGTATTGCCAAAATAATGGATGCAACTTCAGCTGAATATACAATTACTGGAACAGGAGCTCAACTTGGTACGCCGATGTACATGAGCCCAGAACAAGTGACAGAAACGCGGAATGTTACTTTTAGTTCTGATATTTATAGTTCAGGAGTTTTGTTATGGCAGATGGTGACAGGTAAAAAACCTTATGATCTTCATTCAACATCTAATTTTCAATTACAAACAAAAATTGTAAATGAACCATTGTCCTATACACACACGAAATGGGATCAGATCATTCAAAAAGCTACTCAAAAGGATCCACAAAATCGATATGACTCATGCTTAGAATTTAAGAATCAGTTTGTTAAATGTTCAGATTCATCCAGTGAAGATGAAACCATAATTGATGATAAAAAAGGGAAAACCCAACCTGTTAAAAAATCTAGCTCAAGCTCAACTTTGGTTGCCTTCATCATAGTGTTTGGTTTAATTTGTTTGGTGCTCATAGGAGTTGGGATTTATAACGAATTAAAACCTAAAGTACTCAATGATAATGGGGTAATCCCAATTGAAGATACAAATCAATCGGATGATTCTAAAAAAGAAATTAATTCAGAAGAGATTCAAAAAAATACGATAAGAGAATTATATGCTTCATTCGATCAGGCATTTACCTATAATGCCATGAATGCCTATATTCAGAAATATTACGATCCAAGTTATATTAATGAAGTAAAAATTTCAGAATTGAATAGTTATGGAAATTATTTGCGTAAAAGTCATATTATTGAAGAAATTACCAAAGATGAGTCACTTTCTAAAGGCAATTTAACTTGTTATCGCCTTGACTTTATTTTTGACTTCCAAGCTAAGAGTGGTAAAACAGGTCGTAATAAATGCACAAACCTAATTTATATGAATGACCAGAATAAAATCGAAAGAATCAAAAATCTGAACAGGTAGTAAGTTTCGAATATGATTGGTCAGAAAATAGGAAAGTATAGATTGACAAGTTACTTGGGTGAAGGTGGAATGGCATCTGTTTATGAAGGGGTTCATGAAACAATAGGCTCCAAAGCAGCAGTTAAAATTTTAAACCCAAGTTTATCGTCAAATAGTCAAATTAGAGAACGATTTAAAAATGAAGCAAAATTCATGTTTTCTCTAATACATCCTAACATTGCTACCATTTATGATTTTGAAGAAAGTGATTCCACTTTGGCAATTGTGATGGAGTTGCTTGAAGGAAATGATCTGAATTCCTACTTGAAAATTCATGGTCGGTTTACAGATAATCATGCTTTTAAAGTTTTTCAACAGCTTTTAAGTGCATTCGAATTCGCTCATGATAAAGGCTATATTCATAGAGATATTAAACCATCCAATATTTTTATTCTTCCCGATGGAACAGTTAAAATTTTAGATTTTGGAATAGCGAAGATTTTTGGGCAAGATAGTGAGATAACCCAGACTGGAACCCAATTAGGGACACCCATGTACATGAGTCCGGAGCAAGTAAGGGCTGATAAATCAATTGATTATCGCAGTGATATCTATTCTTTGGGTGTATTGCTTCATACCATGCTTCAGGGCAAAGCACCTTATGATAAAAATCAAGATTCAAATTATTTTTTATTTAAAAAAATTGTAGAGGAGCCACTTCCACCATTGACATATGTTTCAAAATGGAAAAAATTAATAGATCAAGCTTGTCAAAAGAATAGGTTGCAACGTTTTCAAAGTTGTGGAGCATGGAGTAGGGCAATGAAGAAAATGAATGATGAAGGAGATGGTGGAAAAACTCTTTTGGTTGGTGGCAATTCTTTTCTTCAAAAGTCATTGCTTCGAAGTAAATATTTTGGGTTATTTATTGGCGTTCTCTTCATCGCAATAGTTCTTTTATTCATTGATTTAGGCAGATCAAATTCAAGCAATGGAATTTCTAATACAGCATATCCAGAAGTTGAAGATTCAGTTCAATCCAAAGACTCGACGAGAGATTTAGAAAAGCAGCTGTCGAAGGAAAATCCCCAAAGTAAATTTGTTGAAAAATCGATACAGCCTGACATTCAGTCTAAACAAATCTCATTTATGAATCAGACACGTAATTCAATTTGGTTCGCGCTAGCTTTTTTTAATTACGATGTTAATGACTGGGAGTCAACAGGATGGTTTGAAATAAAACCTCATTTAAATTTCGTTTATACTTTACCAACAAATTTTATTGGAAATGAAATTTATTTTTACGCAGATAAATATGATAATTTGGGTGGAATTATATCAAGCTTCGAAGGAAACGATGGTTATTTTTGTGTCCAATATGGAGATGCATTTAAGTTTTATGATAAAAATTGCCAACAAAAAGAAAGGAAAAGCTTTACTAAAATCAATTTACAAGGAAATTTAACTCTTTATGGATTAAATTTTTAGTAAAGAATTTTAAAAATATTTTAATTCATGAATAATGATAACTGAATCATCTGGCGAATTGAAAATTATTCAAGAAAGTGATTATATTACAGATAAAAATATAGCTAAAAAAGCAAGAAAGAAATAAGCCTAATTTTTAACAGTCTGTAGAAAAACTAATCTTTTTTAATCGGCAATTCATAGTGTTTTTTCAAAAGATCAATAACGAGGTTGATGGCCTCTTTGTGTTGCGAATTTCCAGCTGAAAGTTCATTTTTCAAATCTTCCCATTTGGCTAATTCTTGCTGTCTTGACTTTTCCTCCGCAGCCTTTCTAATTGCTTCAGTTCCTTCTCGCATAGAAGCCTCAGCTCGTTCACTTTTCCAATCTTCGCTCATACAGTTTTAATTTGTATAGTTATTTCTCGTTCAAAAATAATCAATTTTTCAATTGTATCTTCTTACCCAATTCTAATTGAATCTTTTTTCTTCAATGCTATGTAAATCCCAATTAAAAAAATCAATGCGATTACACCAACCGCTGCCAAATCCAAATGGGGTGTGCCATGTAAACTTCCAAAAATATCATCATAGGTTGAATGGAAATTTTTATTCAACATGTCTGAAGCATCGAGGCTCACATATTCAGTTTCTCCATTTGATAGCTTGGATGAAACCAATTCACCTGTTTTTGGATCCGGAACTTGTTTCATTATTTCAACATCATATTGAATATTTGTAAACCCTTCTGTTCCCCATCTTGCAATGACAATGTAACTTAATAATTCACCAAATGGGGTTGTAATTTTAGATAAAACACCCGCTAGTAAAATTTGGGGAATTAAACTTATCGGTATCAATGTCATTACCTTTTCAGTTGAATTTGCTAATGCAGAAAGTAATAAGCCCATCAACGTCGATGTAAGCGATAAAATGAACATCCAGATTACTGCATAAAGTGGATTGTTAAAAGCTACTTTTTCTCCTCCTGAATAGGCAAAATAGAGTACCGAAACGAAAATGATACATTGCAAAAAGGCAAAAGTGCCTAAAACAGTAATTTTAGAAAAAATATAAGCCAAAATACTTTGATTATACATCCGTTCACGCTTGTATACTGATGCTTCGCCAACAATCTCCCTCGCCGCATTATTGGCGCCAAACCATATCGCGGATATTGCCATTAGAAAAAGCACTGATAATTCTATTCGATTGAAAATCATGACAATAAGCAATGCTATGATAGGCGCTTGACCAACCATCAACAAAGTGTTCAATTTATCATTCAATTTGATATTGAAATAACGCATTGTTAGCCACCAAAATTGACTGAAATAGTTGATTCGCTCAGTTTTTTTAATTTTTTGAGGCGGCAAATGCTGGGTATCATCATTTGGATTTTGTTTTTTGTACAATTCTATCCATGGTCCTGCTTTGTCTTTTACCAATTCGGCATATACTTGTGTAAGTCTATCTTGTTTGAAATGAGCTAAATAAGTGGTTGTATCTCCATAATATACTAAATGCCCACCCTCTGCCATGAAAATTACAGAATCCATGTAAACTAGGTCTTCGGGTTTGTGTGTAACCATGATGATGGTAGTGCCTTTTTCTGCCAAACGCTTGGCACAGCTTAAAAATTCTTCAATCGTTTGTGGATCTAGGGGAGAGGTAGGTTCATCCAAAAATAAAATGAGAGGATCTGTTAGTATTTCAACTGCAATTGATACGCGTTTTCGTTGTCCACCGCTAATTCCACTGACTAGATTATCCTTGATATGAGTAATGTTTAGTGCTTCAAGGACTTCCTGAATTTTTTGTTCAATTTCCTCTTCAGTGGCATGAATCAAACGAAGCTTGGCTGCATAATACAACGATTTGTAAACGCTAAGTTCTCTGTGAACGATGTCATCCTGAGGCACGTAGCCAATGTGTGTTTTGATGTAATCATAATTTTCATTCAACTCTAGCCCGCAAATGGTAACTCTACCTGACGATGCGGGTGAATCTCCGTTTAAAGCTTTCAAAAGTGTTGATTTTCCACAACCTGAAGGTCCCATTACTGCCAGTAGAGACTTTGCCGGTATCTCAATGCTTGTTTCATGCAATCCAACGTATCCACTGCTGTATTTCTTAATAATGCGTTCTGCCTTTATTGCTGCTTCTTTGGATAAATCCTTAATCGTACCTTCAATGTAAATTAAAAACCGACCAATTAGTATTTGATCTGCATTGCTAATCGTTTCACTTCCAGTAATTCGTCTACCATTGACGTAGGTGCCGTTCAATGAATTTAAATCGGTGATTTTATAGCTGTTCGGACCAATTTTTTCCACCATGGCATGCCTGCGACTTATGGAAGGATTGGAAATAACGTAGTCACAATCTTCAATGCGACCAATTACAATTTGACTTTTCTTATTGAACAATTCGGAAAGCGAATTAGAATTTTGTTCTGATTTTGGCTTCGAAATGGAAGGTTCGGGTATTGGTTCAACGAGCGTTGATTCATCCGTAATTTTTATTCTGATTAATTCTGCATTTACAAAACTAATGGAGTCTGTTTCATTGATTTTAACCGGAATATTTGCTCCAATTTGTACTCCGTTTACAAAAGTCCCATTAGTACTATTTAAATCTTTGATATATAATTCGTTAGAATCCGTCCATTCAATTATGGCGTGTTGTTTTGAAACCTGAGCAAGTGGTATTACAATCGTATTTTCATCATTTCTACCTATTGTGTAAGAAACAGGTTTATTGTGTTCCAGTTCAATGGATTTAGATTGACTATTAAAGAAAATTTCTAATTTCATACTTATTACATTCATTTTCTGTTCAGAAACAGAACGGTCAAAGACCAAATTTAGCCAAAAATCATCTTACATTACATGTGCATTAAACA